>NZ_JALCZC010000199.1:0-3462 GCF_022690805.1 Anaeromyxobacter sp. SG66 | reverse complement strand
CAGGGGTCCCGGCGCCGGCCGGCCGGCGTACACCTCGAACGCAACGGGGAGGCGCGCGCCCGCGCGCGACGCGTCGGCGGCGCGCAGCGCGTAGCCGTCCATGGTGGAGGCGTCGAACGCCGGCACGTCGCGCGCGGCGGAGAGGTCCTCGGCGAGCGCACGGCCGAGCGCGCCTTCGAGCGGGACGCGCTCCGCGGGGAGCGGCGCGAGGTCGGACAGCGCGGCGAGGATGCGCGCGCGGGCGGCGGCGGGCGTGAGCACGAGGGGTTTATACACCGCGGGCGCCCTTCTTCCTGCGGTGCGCGCTGCGCCGCGCGTGTAGACTCCCGCGCCATGACGTGTCCCTCCTGTGGTGCGGCCGTCGCCGCCGGCGCCTTCTGCTCGGCGTGCGGCGCTCGCCTCGCCCCCACGCCCACGACGGGGGCGGCGCACGACGCGCCGGTCCTCGCGACCACCTCCGCCGGCGCCGCCCTGCGCTACCAGCTCGTCGGCGGCAGCGCCTTCGCGTCGGCGCGCGTCGAGCTCTCCCCCGGGCAGTCGATCCGCGCCGAGGCGGGCGCGATGGTGGCGATGAGCGGCAACGTCGACCTGCAGTCGCAGCTCCAGGGCGGGCTCGTCGGCGCCCTGAAGCGGATGGTCACCCGCGAGTCGCTCTTCGTCTCGACGTTCACCGCGACGGGCGGCGCCGGAGAGGTCATCCTCGCGCCGCCCGTGCCGGGCGACGTCATCGGCGTCGAGCTCGGCGGGCGCGCGCTGCTCGTGCAGTCGTCCTCGTGGCTGGCCTCGGAGCTGGAGGTCCGGCTCGACACCGAGTTCGCCGGCTTCCGCGGCCTCTTCGCCGGCGAAGGGCTCTTCTTCATCCGCGCCTCGGGCGAGGGCACGATCCTGCTCTCCTCGTTCGGCGCGATCGTGCGCCGCGCGGTCCCCGCCGGCGTGCGCTATGTCGTGGACACGGGCCACGTCGTGGCGTTCGATGCGCGCATGCCGTTCGAGGTGCGCAAGGCGAGCCGCCGCGGCTGGGTGCGCTCCTTGCTCTCGGGCGAGGCGCTCGTGGCGGAGTTCGCCGGCCCCGGCGAGGTCTGGCTGCAGACCCGCAACCTGCGCTCCCTGGCGGGCGCGCTCTTCCCCTTCTTCCCGACCCAGCAGCAGGGCGGGGGGCTCGGGCAGCTGTTCGGAGACTGACCATGGCGCACGAAGGCCAGGAGCGGCGGCGGACCGCGATCGTCGAGGAGCTGCGGCGCGCGGGGGGGAAGGCGCTCTCCGTTCGCGAGCTCATGCAGCGGGCGAGGCTCCACCCGGGCGAGCGGACGGAGGTGAAGCGGGCGCTGCGCGATCTCACGCGCGAGGGGCTCCTTCACCGGGACGGGAAGCGCTTCTCGCTCCCGGGCGCCAAGCCCGCGGGGGCGCCGGCGGCCGCGCTCGCCCCGGTCCGCGAGCGGCGCGGCCTGCGCCGGCCGGGCCGTGGCAACGAGGTGGTGGGCACGCTCAAGAAGCACCGGGACGGCTACGGGTTCGTGGCGCGCATCGACCGCCAGGGCGACGACGTGTTCCTGCCGCCCGGCGAGGCGTCGCAGGCGCTCGACGGCGACCTGCTCCGCGTCGAGATCGTGCCGGCGCGCGGCGGCCGCACCGCGGGCCGGCTCGTCGAGATCGTGGAGCGCCGCCGCAGGCTGCTCATCGGCACCTACCACGCGCGCGGCGCGCGCAGCTTCGTCGTCCCGGCGGACGAGGAGCTCGGCGAGGTCGTGCCCGTGCCGGAGACGAGCGCGGCGCAGGACGGTGACGTGGTGAAGGTCGCGCTCGAGCCCGGCACCGGGCGGCTGCAGGGCAAGGTGGCCGAGGCCATCGGCCGCCCCGGCGAGCCGCGCGTGGAGGTGCTGAAGGTCGCCTACGCGAAGGGCTTCGCGGACGTGTTCCCCGCGCCGGTCCTGGCGGAGTCGCAGGCGATCCCCGATCACGTCCGGCCCGAGGATCGCCAGGGCCGCCGCGACCTGACCGCGCTCCCCCTCGTGACGATCGACGGCGAGGACGCGCGCGACTTCGACGACGCGGTGCACGTGGAGCGGCTCGAGGGGTCGAAGGGCAGGGGGCTCTACCGGCTCGTCGTCGCCATCGCCGACGTCGCGCACTACGTCCGGCCGGGCTCCGCCCTCGACACGGAGGCGTCGCGGCGCGGGACGAGCGTCTACTTCCCGATGCAGGTGCTGCCGATGCTGCCCGAGCGGCTCTCGAACGGCATCTGCTCGCTCAACCCCGCCGTGGACCGGCTGTGCATGGTCGCCGACCTCGTCCTGGACGAGCGGGGGGAGACGCGCTCGGCGGAGGTCTACGAGGGCGTGATGCGGAGCGCCGCGCGCTGCACGTACACGGAGGTGGCGAACGTCCTCGCGGGCGAGCGCGTCCCGGAGCGCGAGCGGTTCAAGGAGCGCTTCGAGCTCATGGCGGAGCTGCAGGAGAAGCTCACCGCCATGCGGGGGCGCCGCGGCGCGCTCGACTTCGATCTCCCCGAGGCGAAGATCGTGCTCGGCGAGGACGGCCAGGTCGTCGCGATCGAGAAGCGGCCGCGCAACCGCGCCCACCGGATCGTCGAGGAGTTCATGCTCGCCGCGAACGAGGCGGTGGCGCGCTGGTTCGGCGCGCGCGAGCTGCCCACCATCTACCGCGTGCACGACGTGCCGGACGAGGAGAAGCTCCAGGCGTTCCTCGACCTCGCCGAGTCGCACGGCTTCGAGGTGCCGGAGGTGCCCGGGCCGCAGGCGCTGAACGCGCTCCTGGGGCGCTTCAGGGGCCACGCGCAGCAGCGCGCCCTGAACCAGCTGCTCCTGCGGGCGATGATGCAGGCCATCTACTCGACGGAGAACATCGGCCACTACGGGCTCGCCGCCGAGCACTACCTGCACTTCACCTCCCCCATCCGCCGCTACCCGGATCTCGTCGCCCACCGGCTCCTCAAGGAGGAGTGGGCGCGCCGGCACGGTCAGTCGACGCGCGAGACGCCGGCCTCGGTGCTCGCGGAGCTCGCCGCGATCTCGTCGGAGCGCGAGCGCGCGGCGATGGAGGCCGAGCGCGACATCGCGGCCTACTACGCGGCGCTCTTCATGAAGGACAAGGTGGGCGAGCGGTTCGAGGGCGTCGTCTCGGCGGTGGTGGAGTTCGGGCTGTTCGTGGAGCTGAAGCGCTGGTTCGTCGAGGGGCTCGTCAAGATCGAGGACCTCGGTGGCCTGCCCGAGCTCGACACCGAGCTGCACGCCCTCGTCGATCGCACGACGGGCCGCGCGTTCCGGGTGGGCGAGGAGGTCACGGTGGACGTCGTCTCCGCGAGCCCCATCCGGCGCCGCATCGAGCTGAAGCTCGTGGAGGAGGCGAAGGCCGCTCCCAAGGGGCGGAAGCGCCGCGGGGCGGAGCAGGTCCTCGCGGAGGCGGAGGCGGCGGTGCGCGCACCGCGCGCGCGCGCCGCGGCCG
>NZ_JALCZC010000198.1:0-3470 GCF_022690805.1 Anaeromyxobacter sp. SG66 | reverse complement strand
GCGAGCGGGCCGGGCGGCGGCGCGGCGCGGCGCGGCGGCGGTGCGGCGGGGCGGGGCGGAGCGGCGGGGCATCGGTCGAGCTCCTCGGCGAGGCGCGTACTTCTACCGCGCTTCGGGCGGGCCGTCAGGTGCCCGTGGCGCGCGGCTCGTGGACCTCGACGGCGTCCACCACGTCCGCGAGCGGCGCGCGCGGCTCGCGCCCCTCGCGCGCCTCGCGCAGGAGGGCGATCCCCCCGAGCGCGAACATCGGGAGGAGATGGGCGGCGTGGTAGAGGAGCGCGAAGGCGAGCGCCGGGGCGGCGCCGACACCGAGCCCGGCGACGACGAGCGCGGCGGCCGCCTCGAACGGGCCCGCGTTGCCGGGCGAGAGCGAGATCACGTTCGCCGCCGTGGTCGCCACGACGAGGAGCCCCGCGACCTGGAGCGTGGTCGGGAGCCCGACGGCGGCGAGCGAGAACCAGGCGACGAGGAGCTCCGCCCCCCAGCCGGCGATCCCCCACAGGAACGACTTGGCGAGCGCGCTCGGCTCGTGCGCGGCGCCGAGGCCGGCGCGGAGCCGCGCCCAGACCCCGGCGAGGCCGCGGCCCGAGGCGTCGTGGCCGGCGCGCGGCCGCGCGAGCCACACCGCCGCGAGCCCGGCGCCGCCGACGAACGCGAACGCGAGCAGGGCGTCGCGAGCCCAGGCCGGCAGCGGCGTGGCGAGGGCGAGCCCCGCGATGAGCGGGACGAGCGTCGCCGTCCCCACGACGTAGTCGAGGAGCGCCGCGGCGAGGACGGAGGTGGTGGAGAGACCGGTCCGGCGGGCGAGGAGGTGGGCGCGGACGAAGTCTCCCGCGCGCGCCGGCACGGCCACCCCGACCGCGTAGCCCGCGACGAGCGGCGCGAACGCGTCGCGCGCCCGGACGCGCACGCCGGGCGGCCGGACGACCGCTGCCCAGCGGCCCGCGTGCAGCCACTGCGAGACGACGTTCGCGGCCATCGCGAGGAGGAGCGCCTCGGGCCTCGCCGAGGCGAGCGTCTCGACGAGCTCGGAGAGGTCGACGTTCGCGAGGGCGACCCCCGCGAACGCCGCGACCAGCAGGAGCCCGACGAGCCGCAGGATCGGCCTCCGGCCGAGGTTGCCCTCGGGCGGGACGGCCAGGCGACGGAGGCGCTGCCAGAGGGCGGACACGGCGCGACAGACTAACCGCGGACCCGTCCGAGCGAAAGCCTGCGCGCGCGGCCGCAGGATCAACCGCGAACGCCGATGGACCGGTACACCCCGAGCACCTCGCGTGCCACCGACGGCCAGGCGAAGCGCTGGGCCGTGAGCCGGCCCCGGTCGCCGTACGCGGCGCCGCGCGCCGGCTCGCGCGCCAGGCGGAGGAGCGCCCGCGCCCACGCCGCCTCGTCCGCAGCGGGCAGGATCTCCCCCTCGCGGCCGTGCTGGACGATCTCCCCGTACCCGTCGACGTCCGAGGCGAGCACGGGCTTGCCAGCCGCCATCGCCTCGAGGAGCGTCACGCCGGCGCTGGGCGCCTGCGAGGGCGCGCAGAAGACGTCGGCCGTCGCGTACCAGTCCGGCCGCTCGCCGTGGACGCGCCCGGCGAACACCACGTCCTCCTCGAGCTCGCGCGGGACGCGCGCGCGGGCGCGGGAGAGCCCAGGCCCGTCGCCCACCACGATGAGCCGCGCGTCGATCTGCTTCCACGCGCGGTGGAACGCGCCGATCATCCGATCGAGCCCGTTCCGCGCCTCGACGCGGCCGAGCCAGAGCACGTTGAGCTTGCCGTCGTCGTAGCGCCGCAGCCGCCGCCCGCGCGAGAACCGGTCGAAGTCCACGCCGTGCGGGATCATCCGCACGTCGGTGCCGAGGCGGTCGCCGTAGGGCGCGAGCGCGGCGCGAGAGACCGCGATGGACGCGTCGAGCCGGTCGGCGTAGCGCTGCAGCGCGCCGCGCGCGAGCCGGAACAGGAGGCCGGGGCGCGCGCCCGGGTGGAACGTGCCGACGACCGGCCCCGTCGCGTGGTGGATGGCGAGGAGCGGCAGGACCGGCGACAGCGGCGCGTGCACGTGGACGACGTCGAACCGCTCGCGCGCGAGGATGTCGCGCAGGGCGGCGCCGACCCCCGTCCCACCGGTCACCCGCCCGACGGCGCCGCGGTGGACGAGCGGCCGGCTCGCGCCGACCCGCAGCACGTCCGCGGACTCCGCGTCGAGCGACGGCGGCGCGCCCTTGGCGGCGTCGGGCATGACGCTCGTGACGATCTTGACGCTGTGCCCGAGGCGCCGCGCCTCGCGGGCGAAGTTCTCGACGTGCTCGGGGATGCCGCCGAGGCTCGGGTAGTACTCCTCGGTCACGACGCCGATGCGCACGCTGCCGGCTCCGCGGGGCGGGCCGCCTCAGCGCGTCAGCGCCTGGCGGCGGGGCTGGAAGGGAATGACCCGCGCCTCGCGGGGCGGCATCGGGCTCACGCGCCGGCCGAGCGGCGCGCGCCGGAAGGCGAGCGGCGCGAGCGCCAGGGCGGCCGAGAGCCACGCCGCCGCCGTCAACCACAGCATGGCGAGGGCCGCCGCCGCGGCTCGGACGAACAGCACCATCCGGCGCTCTGCCCGATGCGGCGCCGCGGGGAGAGTGGCCAGGCGCAGATGACCTCGTGAGACCGACGGACCGGAGTGCGGCACGGATGGACTTCCTCCCGACGCCAAACGTAGACACCCGCTCTCGAGCCGGCCAACCGGCCCCGGCGGTGGGCCCGCCCGGTCCTCTGGCGTTCACCCTCGGAACTTTGCTAGGACGCGCGGATGTCCGAGCGGACCCTCCGCACCCGGGTGCCCGTCACCGCCGCCATCGCCGCGGCCGCGCACCTCACCGTCGACGCGCTCGCGAGCCGGCTCCCTTGGACGACGCCCCCTTACCTGCTCCTCGACCACGTGGCGGGGCCGTTCCGGGACCTCGTCGCGCTCGACCGCGGCACCATCGCCATTGCGGTGTCCATCGCCGCGTCCGGCGTCAACGGCCTCATGACCGCCACGCTCGCGGCCGCGCTCGACGGCACCGACCGGCGGGTGCGCAACCTCGGGCTGCTCCTCTCGGGGCTGTGGGTGCTTTCGGGCGGGCTGCTCGCGCTCATCTACCTGTCGGCGCCCCTCGCCCTCCTCGTCGGCAGCCTCGCCGCGGGGGTCCCGCGATCCTTCCTGGTCGCCTGGATCGCCGAGCGCATGCGGACCTGAGCCGGCCGCCGTCTCTTTCGAGACGCGCCGGCCCCGAAGGCGAGGCGGGGCCTCGCCCGCGCCGTCACCGCCGCGAGGGCAAGAGCGGCCTCAGGGTGCGCGCGGGTCGGGTCGCGGCGCGCGCCTTCTCGTCGGCGCGCGCCGCCTCGGCGCTCCGCCCGGTCCGCTCGTAGAACCGCGCGAGGCGGGTCCATCCAGCCGCCCGGCCGGGCGCGCTGCGCGCCGCGGCGACGAGCTCCGCCTCGGCCTCGGCGAGG
>NZ_JALCZC010000197.1:0-3477 GCF_022690805.1 Anaeromyxobacter sp. SG66 | reverse complement strand
GGCGCCGCCTCCGGCTCCGCGCCGAGCTCCGGCGCGCGCCGCGGCGGCTCCGGCGGCGCCTCGCCGGGGGTCGGGGTGGGGTCGCGATCCGCGGACGTCGAGGCCCCGTCGAGCGGCGGCGCGACCGCGCTGCGGGCGGCGCAGCCGGCGCCGAGGACGGACACGAGGGTGAGCGCGAGCAGCTTGGCGGCGCGGCGGGCGGTGCGCCCTGGGGTCCCGCTCATCGGTGCGCGATCTCCTGGAGCATGGTCGCGTCCACCATACCCGAGAGCTCGCCCTTGGGCGCGAAGCCCAGCGCCTGCGCGTCGCGCGCCATGCGCTCGAGCTGCGCCTTCAGCGGGTCCACGGTCGGCGCCACGCGCGAGAAGGCGTCGCGCAGCACGGCCTCCCGGAGCGGCTTGCCGGTGCGCGCCCCGTAGGCCGCGTTCGCGAGCCGGGCGAAGCCGGCTCGATCCTGCTCCCAGCGCCGGGTGAGCTCGAGGTGCGCGCGCACGAGGGCGAGCACCTCGGGGCGGCGCCGCTCGAGCGCGCGCGCGGACACGACGAGCAGGGTGGTGGGGAAGCGCCCTTCTGGCCAGAGGGTGCGCTCGTCCACCAGGATCCGCCCGCCCGCCTCGGCCACGAGCCGCGACGCCCAGGGCTCCGGCACCCACGCGCCGGCGAGGTCGCCGCGCGCGAAGAGCGCGAGGATGTCGGGGTTCGCGAGCGGCGTCACCTCCACCGTCCCCTGGCCGCGCGCGTCGTGGAGCCCCACCTTGCGGAGCCACATGCGGAGCGCGACGTCCTGCGTGTTGCCGAGCTGCGGCGACGCCACGCGCTTCCCGGCGAGATCCGCGGGGACGCGCGCGTCCTTCACCACCAGCGCCGCGCCGCCCGAGGTGGCGCCCGCGAGGACGCGCAGCGCCTGCCCCTGCGTGCGCAGGAACGCGATCGCGGCCGGGCCGGGGCCCACGTAGCTCGCGTCGAGGTCGCCCGCGAGCAGCGCCTCCATCGCCGCCGGCCCCGCGTTGAACATGCGCGTCTCGAGCCGCGCCGGGAGCGCCCGCGCGAAGGTGCCGTCGTCGACGCCCACGAGCGCCTGGGCGTGCGTGACGTTCGGGAAGTAGCCGAGGCGGAACGGCGCGTCGGGCCCCCGCCCGCGGGAGCAGCCGCCGGCGAGCACGAGCGCGGCCGCCGCCACGACGGCGACGCGCGTCGCGCGACGCGTGGCGAGGCCGAGGAGACGCGGCGTCACGCGGGCTCCTCGAGGAGCCCCCAGCGGCGCCGCACGCGCAGCTCGAGGATGCGGAAGAGGACGCGATCGACCGCGACGCCGATGGCGACGATGGTGGCCATGACGCCCATGACCTGCGCCGCGTCGAGCAGCTCGCGGCCGTTCTGCAGGAGCTGCCCGAGGCCGCCCGCGACGAAGAGGAGCTCGCCCGCCATGAGCGCGCGCCACGCGAAGCTCCAGCCGAGCTTCAGCCCGGTGAGGATCCCGGGGAGCGCGGCGGGCAGGAGCACCCCGGCGTGGAAGCGCGCGCCGCGGATCCCGAGCGTGCCGGCGGCGCGCAGGATGAGGGGGTCCACGCCCGCGATCGCGTCCTCCGTCGCGATCGCGATCGCGAGCACGGAGCCCATGACGACCACGAACAGGATGGCGGTCTCCGAGAGGCCGAACCAGAGGATCGCGAGCGGCAGCCAGCAGATCGACGGGAGCGCCTGCAGGCCCAGCACGACGGGGCGGAGCGCGCCGCGCAGGAGCGCGCTCCGCGCGAGCAGGACGCCGAGCGGGACCCCCGCCACCGCCGAGAACGCGTACCCCTGCGCGAGGCGGCCGAGCGAGCGCGCCGCGGCCGCCCCGAGCCGGCCGTCCGCGGCCATGTGGACGACGCTCGCGGCGACCGCGAGCGGGCCGGGGAAGAGCCAGTGAGGCCAGGGGCCGATCCTAGAGAGGAGCTCCCAGATGAGGAGCGGGACCGAGAGGAGTAGCCCCGTCCGCAGCGATCCGTGCATCCCGTCCCTCCGCCGCGCCCGCCGCCTCGGCGCGCCTCAGCTCGTCCCGGATGCGCCGCGACATCTCCACGAGCGCATCGTCGTCCGGATCGCGCGGTCGCTCGAGCCGGACGTCCAGGTCCTGCAGCACGCGGCCGGGCCGCGCCGCCATCACGATGACGCGGTCGCCGAGCACGAGCGCCTCGCGCACGTCGTGCGTCACGAACACCACCGTCTTGCGGTCCCGCAGCCAGACCTGCTGGAGGAGCTGGTGCATGTGGCTGCGGGTCTGCGCGTCGAGCGCGGCGAACGGCTCGTCCATCAGCAGCACGGCCGGGTCGAGCGCGAGGGCGCGCGCGAGCTGGACGCGCATGCGCATGCCGCCCGAGAGCTGGTGCGGGAGCGTCTCCTCGAACCCGTCGAGGTGGACGCGCGCGACGTACTCGCGGGCGCGCGCGTCGGCGTCGGCGCGGGAGAGGCCGCGCGCGCGGAGCGCGAAGACGAGGTTCTGGCGGACGGTGAGCCAGGGGAAGAGCGCGGGCTCCTGGAAGACGAGCAGGCGGTCCGGCCCGGGGCCCTTCACGCGCAGGCCGTCGATGGTGATGCGCCCGCCGCTCGGCTCGAGGTGGCCGGCGAGCGCGTAGAGGAGGGTGGTCTTCCCGCAGCCGGACGGCCCGACGAGGCACACGAACTCGCCGGCGTGTACCTCGATGTTCACGTCCCGGAGCGCGACCACCTGGTTCCCGAAGCGGTGCCCCACGCGGGAGACGTCGATCTTGGGCGGGCCGGCGCGCTTCACCCGGGGCGTGAGCAGCCCGATCCCGGCGCGGCGCCGGGCCCGGCGCACGGCGCGCGTCAAAAGGGCGAAGCGCCCGCCGACCTGCCTCCACATGCGGCACCAATGTGCGTCCCGCGGGCTGCGAATGCCTGCACCCTCGTCTGGACGCCCCGGCCGAGCGCACGGCGGCTCGATCCCCCGCCCCGTGAAGGCGGTCGCCGGCGCTCCGCCGACCGACCGCGACCGCTCCTCGGGTCGTCAGGGGGAGAGACGCAGGAGCCGGCAGGCGAGCCCGCCGTTGCGAACGGGCAGCGCGGACGCGGGCGCGAGCGGCAGGAGCCGCTCGTACCCGCGGTCGGGCCCGAGGACCGCGACCTCCCAGCCGCGGAGCCGGGGGAAGAGCGCGCCCAGCGCGCGCCAGGCGAGGGCAGCGTCCTCGTCGAGCCGCACGCCGTACGGCGGGTTCACCGCGCACAGCCCCGGCCCGGGGGGCGGCTCGACGCGGGCGGCGTCCGCGCGCTCGAAGCGGATCGCGTCGGCGACGCCCGCCGCGGCGGCGTTCTTCTGGGCGAGCCGGAGCGCGCCGGCGTTCCGGTCGGAGGCGTGGATGGCGACCGCGATCGGCCGGGCCTGCGCCGCGAGGCGCGCGCGGAGGCGCTCGGTGCGGGCGGCGTCGTGGCCGGGCAGGCGCTCGAAGGCGAAGGAGCGGCCGAGTCCCGGCGCGC
>NZ_JALCZC010000196.1:0-3576 GCF_022690805.1 Anaeromyxobacter sp. SG66 | reverse complement strand
GCCCCCGCGCACAGCGCGGCGCACGCGAGGGCCTGGCCCGCGGCCGGCCGCGCGCGCAGCGCGGCCGCGGCGAGCCCGCTCGCGGCGGGGAGGGCGATGGCGCCGAGGACGGGGACGAGCGTCATGGGCCGCGCTGGTGGAAGAGGAGGAGCGCCGAGAGGGCGAGGACGGTGAGGACCGTGTAGAGGAGCTGCAGGTTGAGCCGCGACTGCTGGAAGTGCCGCAGCCGCCCGAACCACTCGCCCACCGCGCGGAACGCCGGCTCGAACACGCGCGCGCGGGCGGGGTCGTCCGCCTCCTGGGCGTAGCGGACGCGGCGGGGGAAGAGGCCCTCCGGCCGCGCCGGGGTCTCGACGGGGCGGAGCGCGCGCGGCGCGATCGCCGCGAGCGCGAGCTCGGAGAGCGAGGCGGCTGTGTACTGCACGCGCGCGCTCTCGGCGGAGAAGCCGCAGCCCCAGGTCTGGGCGGCGCGCACGTCGCGCCGGGCGAGCATCCGCCGCGAGGCGAGGGCGAGCGCGACGCCACAGAGGAGGAGGAGCGCGAGCCCCGCGCGGAGCGGCCCGGCGAGCGCGGAGAGCGCGGGGGCGAGCCTCGCCGCGAGCTCCGCCGCGGGGACGCGGAGCACGATCGCGGCCGCCGGGGTGAGGAGCGCGACCGCCTGGCCGGGGAAGAGCGCCACGGCGGCGTTCGCTGCGGCGAGGGCGGCGAGGGGCGCGAGGAGCAGCGGGCCGCCCTCGTGGGCGGACGCCGCCTCGGGGCTGCGCGGGCTGCCGAGCAGCGCCGCCCCGACGAGCCGGGTGAACACGATGGCAGCGAGCGCGCCGACGAGCGCGAGCACGGCGAGGGACAGGTAGGCGAGCAGGGCGGTCCCGGCGGCAGAGCCCTGCCCGCCGTCGAGGAGGCCCAGGTAGAGCAGCCACTCGGAGACGAAGCCGTTGAGCGGCGGGAGCGCCGCGAGCGCGACGGCCGCGAACACGAGCAGCCCCGCGCTCACCGGGAGGCGCCGGAGGAGGCCGCCCATCCGCTCCACGTCGCGGGTGCCCGCGCCGTGCACCACCGCGCCGGCGCCCATGAAGGCGAGCCCCTTCATCAGGGCGTGGTTCCAGACGTGGAGGAGCGCGCCGGCGACCCCGAGCGCGGCGACCGCGGGGGCCCGGCCCGCCGCGCCGACGAGGCCCACGCCGAGGCCCAACGCGATGATCCCGACGTTCTCGACCGTGGAGTAGGCCAGGATGCGCTTCAGGTCGCGCTGCCCGAGGGCGAGGAGCAGCGCGGCGACCGCGCCGAGCAGCCCGACCGCGGCGAGCGCGAGGCCGTGGGAGACGGGCGCCGGAGGCAGGAAGGTGAGCACCCGCAGGATGCCGTAGACGCCCATCTTCACGAGGACGCCCGACATGAGCGCGGAGACGTGGCTCGGCGCCGCCGGGTGGGCCTCCGGCAGCCACACGTGGAGCGGGACGAGGCCGGCCTTGGTGCCGAAGCCCACGAGGGCGAAGACGAACAGCAGCGTCGCCGGGACCGCGGAGCCGGCGCGCAGGGCCTCGAACGCCTCGAACCTCAGCGACCCGGCGGCGTGACCGAGCGTGAGGAACAGCCCGAAGAGGAACGCGGCCCCGAGGTGGGACGCGACGAGGTACGTCCGCGTCGCCATCCGCACCGCCCCCGCCTCGTGCTCGAGGCCGACGAGCAGGAACGACGAGACGGTCATCGTCTCCCACGCGACGATGAACAGGAGCGCCTGGCGGGCGGCCACGAGCACCGCCATCGAGGCGAGGAGGACGTTGAAGAAGAACAGGAACGCGCCGAGCGAGCGCCGCGCGAGGTGGGCGCGCATGTAGCCCGCCCCGAACACGGCCGCGGCGAGGCCGAGCGCGAACACCGCGACGGCGAAGACCGCGGAGAGCGGATCGAGCCCGAGCGCGATCGCGCCGTTCGGCACCGCCCAGGCGAGCTCCCAGGCGGACGGAGGCGCGCGGAGCGCGGGGAAGGCGGCGAGGAGCCCCATCGCGGAGCCCGCGGCGGCGCTCGCGCTGCCGATGGCGAGCGCGGCGGTGGGGCGAGCGGAGGCGGCGAGCGCGGCGGCGCCACCCGCCACGAGGACGACGAGCGCGGCGAGGAAGAGGCTCACCGGGCGCTCCCGGCGCGCTGCGCGGCGATGGCCGCCTCGACCCGGGAGATCTCGGGGAGCAGCTCCTCGGCGCCGGCGCGCGCCTCGAGCCTCGCGAGCACCGCGGGGTCGTGCAGCGCGGCGGCGACGACGGCGAGCAGGTGCAGGTGCACGCGGGTGGACGGGGTCACGAGGGTCACGAGCGTGTGCACGGGCTTGCCGTCGATGGCCCCGAACTCGACGGGCGTGTCGAGGTAGCAGATCGCCACCTCCGGCCGCGCGATGCGGAGGACGATGGGGTTCCGGGCGTGCGGGATCGCGATGCCGTTGCCGAGGCCGGTCGAGCCGAGCGCCTCGCGGGCCAGGAGGACGCGGTGGAGCAGCTCCCGATCGGCGGGGCGCGGGAGCGGCAGCCGCTCGACGACCTCCCGCAGGATGGCCGGCTTGTCCGTGCCGGAGAGGCCGCGGTGGACCCCGCCGGCCCGGAGCGCGTCGGCGAGGCTCGGCAGCTCCGGCGCCTCCGTCTCGAGCTCCGCGAGCAGCTCGGCGGAGATGGCCAGGTTCCGCGCGGCGGCGAACTCCAGGAGGTCGATCCGGTTCAGCCGGTACTGGTCGTTCACGCGGGTGGAGGGGAGCTCGCCGCTCTTGAGCCAGCGGTGGAGCGTCGAGTCCGAGACGCCGAGGAGGCGGGAAGCGTCGCGCGTCGTGAGCTGCATCTTCTCTTGCCGTTCCTTCCTAGAGCTTGCCCGTCATGCCGAGGACGACGTCCACCGCCCGCGACAGGACGCCGGCGAGGAGCGGCAGGCGCAGCACCGCCACGCCCCGCTCGCCCCACGCGGCCGGCTCCTGCGCCTGGCGCGTGCGGATGGCGAGCACCGGCGTCCCCGGGCGGAGCGCGTCGAGCTGGGCGAGGACCGAGTCGATCGCGTGGGGCGGAATCTGCGGGCACGCGATGACGAGCGCGACCGCGAGCTCCCCGATGGCCACGTTCGCCGCTGCCGCGGTCGCGACGCGCAGCAGGCAGACGTCCTCCCGCTGCGAGAGGTCGGCGAACAGGTCGTCGCTCTCCGGCCCGGGACGGGCGAGCACGAGGACGGAGGGCGGCGCTCTCGAGGACACGCCCCCGACGAGAGCAGGAAGCGCGCCAGCCCCGATCTCCGCGAGATCCGCCCGGTTCCGGGCGGATCTCCGGGGCGGCCGCCCAGGGATCATGCCGTTTCGGCATCCTCCCCGTCTTTCGACCACGCGGCGAGCTTCGTGTAGAGCGTGCGCAGGCCGACGCCGAGCGCCCGCGCGGCGCGGGCGCGGGTCCGGAAATGGCGGAGGTTCGCGAGGACGATGCGGCGCTCGGCCTCGGCGAGCGTGCAGCCGATGGGGATCACGATGGTGCCGCCGATGGGGAGCGGCGCGCCACCCGGCGCTGCCCCGTCCGTCGAGGCTCCCGGCACGGCCGCGGCCGGCTCGGGGGC
>NZ_JALCZC010000195.1:0-3607 GCF_022690805.1 Anaeromyxobacter sp. SG66 | reverse complement strand
CCGTCGCCGGCCGCGCGAGCGGGCTCGAGGCCTGCTACGGCGAGGCGCTCCGGCGCACGCCCGCCCTCGACGGCGTGATCGTCGCGCACGTGGGGGGCGGCCGCGCCGCCATCGCGGCGGACTCCGTGGGCGACCCCGAGCTCGCCGCGTGCGTCGTGCGGGCGCTCGGGCCGGCGGGCGGGACCGCGGCGGCCGTGCCCATCCGGTTCGAGCTCGTCCCGGCCAAGGGCGCCGGAGCGGAGGCAGCGGCGCGCTCACGCGGCCGGCCGTGACTCGCGGCACCGAAGGTGCGCGAGTCGCGCCGCCGCTCAGGGCGCGCGCCAGTACGCCGTCGCCACGAGGGTGCGCTTCTCGCGGATCTCCGCGCGCTTCCGGAGGTCCGCGACGGCGCGATCCTTCTCGGCGTAGCGGTGCCCCTCGGTCGCGCGCAGGTCGTCGAGCTTGCGGCGGTACTCGCGCTCGGCGCGCTCGCACGCCGCCCGGCGGTCGCGGAGCGGCGCCTCGGAGCGGTCGTGCAGCGCGCCCCGCGCCTTGGCCCAGGCGGCGCGCGCGTCGTCGACGGCCTTGCGCGGCGACGCGAGCGCGTCCTCGACCGAGCGGTCCCAGCGGTCTCGCGCCTCGTCGTACGACCTCGCGATCCGCTCCTGGAGGTCCTGCACGAGCCGCGCGTGGATCGTCTCCAGCGCCTCCTCCTGCGCGCTCCCGATGGAGACGGTCGCTCCTCGCGGGCCCGCCTTCGCCTCCTCGGCGGGGAGCGCCGCGAACGCCTCGGCCTCCTCCGGGGTGAGCGCGTGGAACCGCTCGCCGTCGTGCCACAGGACGAGGTGGATGACGCGCTCCTCCGAGACGAGCGCGTCGAAGCTGAACTTGTAGGCGAACCACCAGCCCTCGCGCCCGGCCAGGCGGCCGAGCTTCGCGGGCAGGTTCACCGCCGGGAGCTCGAGGAACGAGACGGCGTCCTGCGGCCGCGCGCGGACCTTCTCGGCGGCCTCGCGCACGAGCCTCGCGCGCCCGGTGCGGCCCTTCGCGGGCGGCTGCGGCGCCTCGGGCTCCGCCTCCGCCGGACGGGGCGCGTCGTCCGCGAGGACCGCCGAGACGAGCGCGTCCTCCTCCGCCTCCCGCCGCGCCACCGCCTCCTTCGCCTTCTGCTCGGCGACGCGCAGCCGCCCGCGGACCTCGCCGTCGAAGCGCTCGAAGAGCAGCGCCCGCGCCGCGGCGTACCGGGCGGAGATCCGGTCGTCGAGCTCGCCGCGGAGCTTCTGGAACGCGGCGTCGATCTGCTCGCCCGAGCGGCAGGACTGGTAGATGTCGAGGACCCGCTTCTCGAAGTCGATGCCGGTGCCCAGCGCGCCCAGGATCTCGTCGGACGAGCCGAACACGCCGTCGAAGAGCGCGAGCTTCTGCGAGAGGAGGTCGTAGAGCCGGTTGTCGGCCGCGTTCTGGCGATTGAGGAAGTTCAGCACGAGCACGTCGCGCTGCTGGCCGTAGCGGTGGCACCGGCCGATGCGCTGCTCGACGCGCTGCGGGTTCCAGGGGAGGTCGTAGTTCACGACCAGGTTGCAGAACTGGAGGTTCAGCCCCTCCGCTCCGGCCTCGGTCATGATCAGGATCTGCGTCTCGTTCCGGAACTCCTCGACGAGCGCCTGGCGCTTGTCCGTGCCGCCCACGTCCCCCGAGAGGCAGGTGACGGAGTAGCCCTTCGCCTTGAGCAGGCGCGCGAGGTAGTCCTGCGTGCGGCGGAACTCGGTGAAGACGACCGCCTTGTCCGGCCAGTTGCACGCCTTCGCGACCGTGAAGCAGCGATCGAGCCCGCGCACGAGCGCGTCGCCCTTCGCGTTCACCTTGATCTCCCGGGCGAGGCGCGCGCAGGCGCGGAGCTCCGAGAGCTCGTCGTTCATCCGCCGGAGCGCGGCCTGGCCCTTCGGCCGCGAGGGGCCGCCGGCGTCGTCGAAGAGCTCCTCCACCTCCTCGGCGAACCCGTCCATCTCGAGGAGCAGCTCCGCCTGGGCGGAGCACTCGACGCCCGCGATCTTCTGGTCGAGCGTGTCGGCGAGCCGATCGAGCGTGGCGGCGAGGGCGAACGACGAGGAGGCGAGGATCTTGCGGTAGACGAGGACGAAGAGCTGCCGGCGCGCCGCGGGGATGGCGTAGGCGTCGTCGCGGCGCAGGTACTCGGAGACGCGCTCGTAGAGCTCCTGCTCCTGGGCGGTCGGCGCGAAGTCCTCCACGATCGATCGCCGCGCGGTGTACTTCACGTACTCCTTCACCTGGCGGCGCAGCGTGCGGATGAACACGGGCGCGAGGCGCGACTTGAGGTCGGCGGCCTTGTCCTCGGTGAGCTCGCCCGAGGCGTACTGGGACCGGAACGCCTCCTCGTTGCCGAGCAGGGCGTCGTCGATGAACGCGGCGAGGCCGAGCAGCTCCATGAGGTCGTTCTGGAGCGGCGTCGCGGTGAGGAGCAGCTTCGGAGCCTTGCGCAGGGCCTTGCGGAGCGCCTGCCCGGTGCGGTGATCCTTGCGGTACGCGTTCCGGAGGCGGTGCGCCTCGTCGATCACGGCGACGTCCCACGGCACGCGCTCGATGTCCGCCTGCCGGAGCGCGGCGAACGGGTGCGAGCAGATGACGATGCCGCCGGTGTCGAACGGGTTCGTGCGGAGGCCCTGCCGCTCCTTCTCGCGGACGGAGTCGCCGTCCACGACCTCGGCGTCGAGGCCGAACTTGGAGCGCAGCTCCTCGCGCCACTGCGCGCGGAGGGACGCGGGCACGAGGATCACGGCGCGCGCCTTGCCCTCGGCGGCGAGCTGCGCGAGCACGATACCCGCCTCGACGGTCTTGCCGAGCCCGACCTCGTCGGCGAGCACGGCGCCGCCGGTGGGGAGCGCCGCCAGCGCGAAGGCGGCGGCCTCGATCTGGTGCGGGTTCAGATCGACGGCGGAGTGGGCGAGCGCCCCGGCGAGCCGGGTGGTCCCGCCGCCGCCGCGCGCGGTGAGCGTCTCGGCGGCGATCCGCTGATGAAACTGCGTGAGCTGGGGCTTGTCCGGCCTCGAACGCGACACCACCTGAGACACCCCGCCCATCCCGCCTCCACCGCCGTCTCCGGCGCCTGCGTCCGGCTGCGCGATCGCGAGCGAGCGCCGTGCGCCATCCCACCCGGCCGCCGCCCCGCGCGCGGGGAGCGCAGCGGAGCGAACGGCGGTATCCCGTGATACCGGCGGCACTGTAGCAGCAACTCGATCCCCGGGGCAGTCCCGATGTACCGTCGCTTCCGGGTGTCGACGATGGGAGCTCGAGCTTGAAGTTCGTCTGTGATTCCTGCGGAAAGCGCTTCGCGAGCGTCGACGAGCCGGCGCCGGGCCGCGTGTACCGCATCCGCTGCCGGTGTGGGCACGTGATCCTCGTGCGCGGGCCCGCCGCCGCGGCGCGCGGCGCCGACGGGCGGCCCCGGCGCTTCGAGCCGCCTCCGCCTCCGCCACCGCTGATGGCCCCTCCGCCGCCCCAGGAGCCCGAGCCCGCGCCGAGCGCGCCTCCGCCGCGCGCGGACCCGGCGCCCGGGCTGCACGCCGTGCCGTCCGAGGAGCGGAGCGGTGCGGCCCAGGCCGAGGCCGAG
>NZ_JALCZC010000194.1:0-3938 GCF_022690805.1 Anaeromyxobacter sp. SG66 | reverse complement strand
GCCCCGCGGCGAGGCGCGGCGTGGGCCGGCGCTGGCGGCGGACGAGCGCGGCCGGTGCGCCGGGAGCCCGCCCCAGCGCGGCGTCGCCGAGGGTGCCGGTGACGGCGACGAGGTCGCCCGCGCGCGCGCCGGTGCGGAGCAGCGCGCGCCCCTCGGGGACGGCGCCGATGGCGGTGACGGTGACGGACAGCTCGGAGGCGCGCGTGACGTTCCCGCCGGCCACCGCGACGCGGTAGCGCCGCGCGCAGGCGCCGAGGCCGCGGCCGAGGCGCACGAGCTCGGCGGGGCGCACCCCGGGCGGCACGCCCAGGCACACGAGGGCCCAGAGCGGCCGCGCGCCCATGGCGGCGAGGTCGGAGAGGTTCACCGCGAGCGCCTTCCAGCCGACGTCCTCCGGCGAGAAGGCGCGGTCGAAGTGGACGCCGGCCACCACCGCGTCCGCGGTGACGACGAGCTCCTCGCCGCGCGGCGGGGCGAGCACCGCCGCGTCGTCGCCGGGGCCGATCCGCACCCCCTCGCCGTGGAGCGGCAGCGCGTGCGTGAAGCGTCGGATGAGCTCGAACTCGCCGGGCGGCGGCCGCGGGGGCATCAGGAGGCGCGCCCGACGGCGGCGAGCGGGACGATGGGGGTGTAGGCGGGCGCGACGCTCGGGCGGAGCGGCAGCACGAGCGAGAAGGTGGTGCCCACGCCGGCGGTGGAGCGCAGCGCCACCTCGCCGCCGTGCGCCTCCACGAAGCTCTTCACGATGGCGAGGCCCAGGCCGGCGCCGCCGTACTCGCGCGTGGACGAGCCGTCCACCTGGTAGAAGACGTCGAAGACCTTGCCGAGGTGCTCCTCGGCGATGCCGATGCCGCTGTCCGCGACGTGGATGGCGAGCCGGTCCCCCGCGAGCGCCTCGGCGAAGACGCGGATCGCCCCGCCCGCGGGCGTGAACTTCACCGCGTTCGAGCAGAGGTTCACGAGGCACTGGCGGAGCTTGTCGCGGTCGGCCTGGATGCGGGGCATGGCGCCCGCCTCGCAGGCGATCTTGAGCCCCTTCTTGCGCGCGAGCGGCAGCACGGTCGCCACGGCGTCGCGCATGATCTGGGTGGCGTCCACGTCGGAGAGCACGAGCCGCACGCGCCCGGCCTCGATCTTGGAGATGTCCAGGATCGAGGTGATGAGCTGCAGCAGGTTCTCCCCCTTCTCCATGATGATGCCGAGGTACTCGCGCTGCTCGGCGGTGAGCGGGCCGCCGAGCCCCTCGAGCATCATCTCCGAGTAGCCGATGACGCTCGTGAGCGGGGTGCGCAGCTCGTGGCTCATGGTGGCGAGGAAGTTCGACTTGAGACGATCGAGCTCTTTCAGCTTCGCGTAGCTGTCCTCGAGCTCGCGGTTCTTGTCCTGCAGCTCGCGGTAGCTCTCCTGCACCGCCTCGATGTGGAGCTTCGCCGCGATGAGGCTCTTGTGGCCGGTGAAGACCATCACGTCGAGGAGATCCATGAAGTGCTTCAGGATCTTCTCGGCGGTGGCGACCGAGACGCGCCGGATCTTCTGCTGGTAGCCCTTCGCGAGCTCCGCGTCGAAGTCGGGCGCGATGCCGCGCAGCGAGGCGGGCAGCTCGACGAGGTCGTCCGGGACGAACGGGCCGAACACCACCCGGCCGAGGAGGTCGCCCTCGTAGAGGATCGGCTGCACCACGTAGCGGCAGCCGGAGAAGCACTCCACGAGGACCGGGGTGGGCTCCTCGGGGAGCGGCTCGCCCTTCGCCTTGGCCACCGTGGCGATGCAGCCCTCGCGGCCGGCGGCCTTCGACCAGATGTAGCCGCAGAAGTCGGCGTTCCCCACCCGCACGTCCACGAGCTTGTTGCCCGCCTCGTCGAACACCTTGATGCCGACGCGGTACAGCTCGGAGAACGAGTGGCAGACGTCGCCGAACGCCCGGAGATCGAGGAGATCCCCGAGCGGCAGCCGCTGCTGCAGGAAGGACGGCGGCAGCGTCATCGCGCCGGCGCCTCCGCGAGCCGTGAGCCGCGCACGTCCACGTGCGAGAAGATCTGGCCGAGGAACTCGCGCTCCGACACCTGCCAGGTGGACTCGAGGCCGAAGCGCTTGTCGAGGGTGCGGTAGGTGAGCTGGAGCAGCGCGTGCAGGGTCTCGAGGACGCCCTCGCCGCGGATGGCCACCGCCGGCACGATGCGCGGCTGGATCACGCGGAGCAGATCACCGAGCTCGCCGTCGCCGCGCGCGTCCTCGAGGTCGCGCTTGTTCATCTGGATGACGATGGGCAGGGACCTGTAGTCGAGCCCGTTCGCCTCCAGGTTCTTCAGCATGTTGTTCCAGTAGGCGAGCGTCGGCGCGGCCTCGCTGCGACGCGAGTCGGCCACGAACGCCACCGCGTCGGTGCCCTGCAGCACGATGCGCCGGGTGGACTCGTGCATCACCTGGCCCGGCACCGTGTACAGCTTCAGCTTCACCTTCACGCCCGCCCGGGTGCGGAAGAACACGGGCATCATGTCGAAGAAGAGCGTCCGGTCGTCCTTCGTGTCGAGCGTCATGAGACGCCCGCGGATCTTCGGATCGATCTTCTGGAAGAGCGCCTGGAGGTTGGTCGTCTTCCCGGACAGCGCCGGGCCGTAGTAGACGACCTTGACGGCGATCTCGCGCGTGTCGGCGTTGAACTGGGCCATGCGGTCGGGTGGGGGCGACATTTCGCCCGGGTACCTACTCTAACCGATCAGCGCGCGATCCCCGATGTCCCCGCCCGGTGAACGGACGCCCGCTCGGACGGGGAGTCGGTGCTCCCTCGACGCACACCCCGTCTCGCGTCACGCCCGGTGCGGCGCCTGGGCGACTCCGCCACGCTGCCACCAGGCGCGCGCCTCCTCCACGCTCCGGAGGAGCGGGCTCTTCGGCAGGGTGGCGAGGAACGCGCGCCCGTAGCCCTTCGTGACGAGGCGCCGGTCGAGGATCGCGACGAGGCCCCGGTCGTCGCGGGTCCGCACGAGCCGGCCGAAGCCCTGCCGCAGCGCGAGCGCCGCCGCGGGGACCGAGAGCTCGGAGAAGCCGTCCCGCCCCTCCGCCTCGAGCGCGCGCAGCCGCGCCGCCACCACCGGATCTCCCGGCGGCGCGAACGGGAGCCGGTCGATGACCACGAGCGACAGGGCATCGCCCGGGACGTCCACCCCCTCCCAGAAGCTCGCCGTGGCGAAGAGCACCGACGGCTCGGCGCGGAACGCCTCGAGGAGGCGCGCCTTGGGGCGCTCCCCCTGGAGGAGGACCTGGTACGGGAGATCGCGGAGCGCCGAGTGCAGCGCCACCATGTTGCGGTTCGAGGTGCAGAGCACGAACGCGCGCCCGTCCGTCACGGCGGTGAGCGCGCGGATCGCGCCGGCGGCAGCCTCGAGGAAGCCCGGCGCGTTGGGCTCGGGGACCGCGGCCGGCGAGACGATGGCCGCCTGGCGCGGGAAGTCGAACGGGCCGGGGTAGCGGGCCTCGTCCACGTCGAACTCGGGCGCGAGGCCGACCTGGCGGCGGAAGTAGTCGAAGCGCCCCTGCGCGGCGAGGGTGGCGCTCGTGAAGACCACGGTGTCCGTGCGCCGGTAGAGCCGGGCCTGCAGCTCCTCGGCGACGTCGATGGGCGCCGCGCGCAGGAACACGCCCCGCCCGCGCACCTCGGCGAAGTACACGCGCGAGGGCTCCTTCATCGCCGTGACCGCCGCGAGCTCCACCCGCAGCTCGCCGGCGCGCCGCGCGATCTGGGCGAGCTGGGGCGCCTCGGCCTCGGCGAGGAGCTCGCGCAGCGCCTCGAGCGCGGCGTCGAGGCGCGCCTGGTCGCGCTCGCACGGCGCGAGGAGCTCCTCCACGAGCGGCGCGCGCACGCTCTCCTCCTCCTGGCCGCGGCGCGGGGTGCGGCCCCGGGGGGCGCCGCGCGCGCCGAAGCCGCGCTGCGGCCCGGC
>NZ_JALCZC010000193.1:0-4129 GCF_022690805.1 Anaeromyxobacter sp. SG66 | reverse complement strand
GTCTCCCCCGCCCCCGCCGTTTCCCGGGCTGCCGCCCGAGCCGCCCCCGCCACCGCCTGCACCGGTGTGGTCCACGAAGTCGCCGAGCGCGTTGCTCCACACCATCGCGCCGCCGCCCCCGCCACCGCCGCCCCCTCCCGCGCCAAAGCTGCCCGGTCCACCGATGCCGCCCACGGCGCTGCCGATGTGCCCGGCGTAACGAGCGTCGCTCACGACTCCGAGCGAGGCGCCGCCAGGGGCGTTCGCGCCCGCCGCTCCGCTCGCGCCCGGAGATCCATTCTTGCCCGCGATGGTCGTCGCCGTGCCGTACAGAATGCCGCCTGCGCCCCCGGCGCCGCCGCCCGTCCCCAGCCCACGCTGGCCGGCGGTTCCGTCGGTGGCGTATCCGCCCATCCCTCCCGCACCCCCCATGGATCCGAGAGTCCCCCCGGCTCCGCCCACGCCGGTGCACGTATTCTCCGTGCACGCCGCGGTTCCGTTCTCGCCAGGCTGTCCTACCTGTCCGCCCGGGGGCGTCCCGCCCGGGAGACCGGGCGCGCCGTCTCCTGCCTCGATGACGAGGGCGTGCAGCTGGACGTTGGACGAGGAGTCGAGCCGGACGCCGTAGGAGCTCCGCCCGAGCAGGGTCGCGGCCGCGCTGCGGATCGTGAGGCCGTCGAGGATGACGTTCGTCACGCCCGGGCCGAAGACGCCGTCGTTGCCGTACAGGTCGCCAGAGCCGCCCTGCACGACCGTCACGTTCACGGACGGATTGCGGGCCCAGGCGGCGTCGTACCCTCCGTACACGGCGACGTCGTTCGCGAGCTCCAGCGTGCCTGGGTAGGTGCCCGCGGCGACGTGCACGTCGCCGCCTCCGAGCGCCGAGGCGGCCGCGATGCCGCGCGCGATCGTGGCGAATGGCGCTTGCCGGGTGCCGGCCGCGCTGTCCGACCCGGTGGTCGCGACGAACCAGCCCTCCGACTGTGGGTTGTTGGAGCCAGCGTCACCCGGATCGCTCGAGCCGGAGCAGCCGGCGACGAGCGCCAGGGTGAGGGAGGGAAGGAGCAGTAACCGCAAAGTCCTCGTCATTGGTCCCCCAAAGGGTTACGGCGCTCGCCGGAAACCAAAGGCGTGCGGCCGGATGTCGCTGCACGCCGCGTGTACCAGATCCGGGCGCTCCACTGGAAGTGGGGTCCCCCGCCGACGGGACAGGGGCTCGGTGATCCGTATGACCCCAAGCGAATTCTCGCGGTCAGTCGAGCGCGGGGGTAGCGCTCGGGCTCTGGGAGACACCGACACACTCGAGCTCTACGCCGACGGGCTGCGGTTCTTCGCTCGCGCAGCGGGTCCCGAGGACGGGCCGCTGGTGGTCCTGCTGCACGGGTTCCCCGAGCTGTCGCGCTCCTGGCACCACCAGCTCCCCGCCCTGGCGGCGGCAGGCTACCGCGCGGTCGCGCCGGATCTGCGCGGCTACGGGCGCACCGAGCGGCGAGGTCCGTACGACCTGCGCACGCTCGCGGGCGACGTGGCCGGGATGGTGCGCGCCCTCGGGCGCGAGCGCGCCGTCGTGTGCGGACACGACTGGGGTGGCGCGATCGCCTGGGCGGCGGCGACGTACGCGCCGCAGGTGGTGGAGCGGCTGGTGGTGCTGAACTGCCCGCACCCGGCGGCGTTCGCCCGCGAGCTTCGCGTGAACCCCCGCCAGCTCCTGCGCTCGCGCTACATGCTCGCCTTCCAGCTGCCGTGGCTGCCGGAGCGGCTCCTCGCGCGCGACCGCGCCGCCGCGATCGCGCGGGCGCTGCGGGGCGGCGCGTACCGGCGCGACGCCTTCCCGCGGGACGAGCTCGAGCGATACCGGGAAGCGTTCGCATCGCGCGAGGCGGCCGCCGCGGCGCTCGCTTATTACCGGGCAGCGTTCCGTGAGCGCGGAGCCTTCGGTCGCGCCGCCCGCGCCCGCCCGGTCTCGGCGCCGACGCTCGTGGTGTGGGGCGTCCGGGACCGCTTCCTCGGGCTCGAGACGATCGCGCCGGAGAAGCTCGCGCCCTGGTTCGCACCCGGGAACGCGCCCGCCGTGGTGCTCATCGCGGAGGCAGGACACTTCGTGCAGAACGAGGCGCCCGGCGAGGTGAACCGGGCGATCCTCACGTGGCTCGCGGAGACCGGGCGGGGGTAATCCGGCAGGGGAGCGGCCGAGTCCGCTCGCCCTTCGACGAGCCTCCGGGCGAGCGGACCCGCGCCGCGGGCAGGGCGCGCACGTCCTCGTACGGGTGGGGGGACGAGAGGCGCGAGGACGGCGCCGCCGCCGTCGTCCTGCCTCGAACCCTACGCCTCGACGCGCGAGCCGAGCACCTTCAGGAACTGCCGCATCCACTCCGGGTGCGCGGGCCAGGCCGGCGCGGTGACGAGCTTCCCGTCGGTGAAGGCGTTCGACGCGGTCGCGTTCACCTCGCCGAAGCGGGCGCCCGCGGCGGTGCACTCCGGACCGACGGCGGGGTAGGCGAGGCAGGCCTTCCCCTTCAGGACGCCCGCGGCGGCGAGGATCTGCGGGCCGTGGCAGATCGCGGCGATGGGCTTGTCGTCGCGCGCGAAGCCCTGTACGAGCTCGATGACGCGCGGATTGAGCCGCAGGTACTCGGGCGCGCGCCCCCCGGGGATGACGAGCGCGTCGTAGTCGCCCGGCCGGAGCTCCTCGAAGGCGGCGGTGATCGCGAAGCGGTGCCCAGGCAGCTCGACGTAGGTCTGATCGCCGACGAAGTCGTGCACCGCCGTCTTCACCGTGTCTCCGGGCCTCTTGCCTGGGCAGACGGTGTGGACCGTGTGACCGACCATCGTGAGGATCTGGTACGGCACCATCGCCTCGTAGTCCTCGACGAAGTCGCCGACGAGCATGAGGATCTTCTTCGCGGCCATGCGCTTCCTCCTTGCGGAGCGGGATGGCGCGAGGATGGCGTGAGGACAGGGGACCCGGCCCGTGCCTTGTGGGTTCGCCGAGGAGCGGCCGCGCTCCCGCCGCGACTCAACGCTCGCGAGCGTCCCCGACGAGCCGCTCCACGAGGAGCACGTCGCGCCAGGCGCCGTCGAGCCGCGCGTGGCGCCGATGCACGCCGACCTCGCGGAACCCCAGGGAGCGGCAGAGCGACGCGCTCGCGTGGTTCTCGACGAAGATCTTGCCGACGACCTTCCACGCGCCCGCGGCCTCGGCCGCCTGGAGGAGGGCCACGCCGAGGGCGCGTCCGACGCCCCGCCCGCGCCCGTCGCGGGCGACGTACACCGACAGCTCCAGCACGCCTGCGTAGCAGGGGCGGGCGCTCGTGGGGAACAGGGCGCCGTAGCCGAGCACGGCGCCCGCATCCTCCGCGACGACGACCGGGTTCACGAGCCACTCCGACACCTCCGCGGCGATCCGCGGCCGCGTCTCGAACGTGGCGGAGCGATCCTCGATGCCCTGGTTGTAGATGCGGGCGATCGCGTCCGCGTCCTCGGGACGGCCGGGGCGGCACGTCACGGGGAGGGGATCGACGTCGGCTCCCATGGCTACCCGAGCTTCTCCTCCAGCACCTTCCGCACCAGGGCCGCGTCGGCGGTGCCGCCGGTCTCGCGCATGGCGGCGCCGACCAGCACGCCGAAGAGCTTCTTCTCTCCGGCGCGGTACCGATCGGCCTCGGCCCGGCGCGCCTCGAGGGCGCGCGCGACGGCGGCCTCCACGGCGGCGCGGTCGGCCACCTTCTCGAGGCCGAGCGCTTTCATGCGCGCCTCGGGATCGCCCCCCTGCTCGACGAGCTCCGCGAGGAGCGTCTTGCCCGCCGCCGGGGTGAGGCGGCCGGCGTCGACGAGCGCGACCAGCCGGCCGAACGCGGCGGGCTGGAGCGGCAGGGACGCGAGCTCGCGATCGCGCGCGAGACCGGCGAGGTCGTTCACGAGCCAGCGCGCCACGGAGCGTGCGTTCGGGTGGACGGCGACGGCCGCGTCGAACCAGGTCGCGACCGCGGCGTCGGCGGAGAGGAGATCGGCCTCCTCCTCGGAGAGCGCGAGCGGCCCCGTGTAGCGGGCGTGGCGCGCGGCGAGCCCCGGGTCCGCGGCGCGCGCCTCGGCGCGCAGCTCGGCGCGGGCCTTCCGCGACGCCCCGGGCCCCGCCCCCTCGGCGCCGCCG
>NZ_JALCZC010000192.1:0-4175 GCF_022690805.1 Anaeromyxobacter sp. SG66 | reverse complement strand
CGGCTGCGGCGGCAGCGGCGTCGCGGGCGCGGGAGGGCGCTGCGCCGCAGGATCCGGGGCGGTGGCCGGGGCCGGGGTCTCGCCGCTCGGCGGGCGCGGCGTGGGCGGCAGCGGCGGCGGCGAGCCGGGGGCCGCCGTGACGGCCTCGCCGAACAGCGCGAGATCGTAGCTCCCGATCTGGACGAGGTCGCCTTCGCGCAGGCGCCGGCGGGAGGTGATCCGCTCGCCGTTGACCCGCGTGCCGGTGAGGCTCCCCAGGTCCTCCACGTGAACGGACCCGCTCGCGCGCAGGAACCGCGCGTGGCGCCGCGAGACGTCGCGATCCGAGAGCCGCACGGCGACGCCCTCGGCGGCGCGGCCGACGACGAGCTCGTCGCCGGTGAACGGCACCGTCGAGCGGGTCCCCGCCTCGTCCTCGACGACGAGCCGCATCGCGCCCGCGGTCACGGCCTCGGCTTGCCCCCGTCGAGGCGCGCGAGCTTGCGCGCGAACTGCGACCCGTCCTTCGCCGGCAGCACCACGAACTGGTCGATCTCGTGGCCCGTGAGCGTGAGGTCGATGCGGTGGCGCTCGTCGAGCCGCACGCCCGGGATCGTGATGGGGGTCTTCCCGGCGGGCCGCTCGTCGAACCGCACCTCGGCGCCGGGCGGATCGCTCTCGACGCGGAGCGCGCCGAACGCCGAGGCGAGCTCGGAGTGCACGCGCGTCACGAGCCGGCCCGGGGTGGGCTGGGTGGCGAGCGTGACTCCGCGGAGCCCCTCGCCGCCGAGCGCGATCTCGTGGGGGCGCGCGAGCCGGACGTCCTCGATCACCGCGGGCGTGGTGAGGCCGGTCGGCGCGCCGTCGAGCGTGACGTCCGCGCCGGGAGGATCGGAGGTCACGACGAGGACGCCCGATCGCAGCCAGGGATCGGCGTAGCGCAGCCCGGCGAAGCCGGCGACCGCCACCACGAGGCCGACGAGGAAGGCGGTGCGCAGCCGGACACCGGCCTTCACGACCGTCCGCGTGCGCGGCGCGCGCGAGGGCGCGCGGCGCGGCTCGGGGGAGGGCGCGGCCTCGACCTGCGGCTCCCAGGCCTTCACCGGGGTCTGCTCGGCCGCGCCCGGGAGCACGCCGGCCGCCGCCGCCGCGTTCGTGAGGACCTTCATGATGAGCGGGTCGTGGGCGCGGGCCGCGCGCTGGCGCTGCACCTTGTCCGCGAACACCGCCTTCATCTGGCTGGCGAGGAGATCCTGGATCGACGAGTGCGGCGTGGGGAACAGCACGTCCACGAGCGCGTCCGCGAACGAGCGGGCGTCGGGGTAGCGGTCGTCGGGATCGTAGGCGAGCGCGGTGGCGACGATCGCGTCGAGGTCCTTCGGCAGCCGGGGGTCGATCGCGGTCGGCGGGACGACCTTCGCCTTGCGCGCCTGGACGAGGGACTCGACGTCGGTGGCCTTCGGGAACGGCTTCTGCTTCGTGAGGAGCTCGTAGAGGAGGATCCCCGCCGCGAAGAGGTCGACGCGGTGGTCCCAGCGCTTCTCGAGCGAGGCCTGCTCGGGCGCGACGTACCCGAGCTTCCCCATCAGCATCCCCTCCTTGTAGTTGGAGAGGTTCGTCGCCGCGCGCGCGATGCCGAAGTCGAGGAGCTTCACCTCGCCCTCGTACGACACGAGCGCGTTGTCCGGGGAGACGTCGCAGTGCACGATGCGGAGCGGGTTGCCCTGGCCGTCGGTCTTCCGGTGCGCGTAGTCGAGGCCCTGCAGGAGCTGCAGGACGAGGAACATCGCCTGCTCGGGCGTGAGCTGCGTGCCGGCCTTGGCGAACGCGGCCATCATCTCCTTGAGGGAGACGCCGTTCACGAGCTCCATCGAGATGAAGAAGTTCCCCTCGAAGCTGCCGCACTCGTAGATCTGCGCGATGTTCGAGTGCGTGAGCTGGACGGTCAGCTTCGCCTCGTTCACGAGCATCTTGATGAAGCCCTGATCCTGCGCTCGCGCGGGCAGGATCCGCTTCACCACGAGCTCCTTCTCGAAGCCGCCGGCCCCTGGGACGCGCGCCCGGTAGATCTCGGCCATCCCCCCCACGGCGAGCCGTTGCAGGAGGAAGAACTTGCCGAAGAGGTGCGGCTTGAAGTCGGCGCCGCTCGCCTGGGGTGCGGCCTGGGGCACGATCCCGCGGATGTTAGCCCGCGCCCCCGCAGGGCCACAAGGCGGGCGACCGCGGGACGTGGCGGCGACCCCTCTCACGCTGCGTGAGGCGCGCGCCCCGGGCGCGGCGCGCGGGGTGTAGTGCGTCCGCGCACGAGCGTCTCCAAGGTGGATGTGCGGCCGCCACGCGATGGCGGCGGAGAGCGAGGACCCGATGGCCGAGAGCCGCGAGAGCCGCGACGCGAACGACCCGCGCGACCAGCTGCGCGCGTTGAACAAGGCGGAGCGAGCCGAGTTCGAGGCCGAGGAGCAGGGAGACACGGGCGGCGGCGAGCACGCCGGCCCCGGCGAGCGGGCGCGGCTCGCGGCGGAGCGCGAGGCGGGCGGGCCGGGCGCACCCGGCTCCGCCGGAGCGCGCAAGCCATAGCGGGACGCCGGTGCGGGGCGTCACCCATCGGGCCGGCGGGCGCCGCCTCCGTGCGGCGCGGGCGGCGGGCTAAGCTCGCGCGACGGAGGCACCATGGACGACCCTGGGTTCGGCGCGCTCGGGTTCGGCGCGCTCGCGGCGCGGATCATCGAGGAGACGGGTGACGCCGTCCTGTTCGCGGATCGCGACGGCGTGCTGCGGCTGTGGAATCGCGGCGCGGAGCGGATGTTCGGGTGGAGCGCGGCGGAGGTCATCGGGAAGTCGATGGACCTCATCATCCCCGAGCGGCTCCGCGCGCGGCACTGGGACGGCTGGAACCGCGTCATGGAGACGGGCGTCACCCGCTACGGCACGGAGGTCCTGGCGGTCCCGGCGATCCGCAAGGACGGGCAGACGATCTCGATCGAGTTCACGATCCAGCTCATCCGCGATGCGTCGGGGCACATCCTGGGGCCGTCGGCGGTGATCCGCGACGTGACCGCCCGCTTCAAGCGGGAGAAGGAGCTGCGCGCGCGCCTGAAGGAGCTCGAGGCGACGCGGACGTAGCCGCCGGCCGCCGGGCGATCGCGTACAGCACGTGGTAGGTCGCGGGCACGCCGCCCGGGCCCCCGTGCCGCTCCTCGTAGCGCCGGATCGTCTCGAGCGTGGCGCGCCGCCCCGAGAGCCCGGTGCGGCCGGGCACGGCGCTCGTCGCGCCCACCGCCTTGAGGGCGCGGAGCACCGCGCGCGCGTCCGCGTGGCGCTCGACGAGCTCCTCGTCGCGCGTGGCCTCCAGCGTGAGCCCCGCCGCCCCGAGCGCGCGCGCGAGCTCCTCGAGCGCGAGGAAGCGGTGCACCGGCGCTGGGCTCCCGGCGGAGGCGTCGCGGAAGGCCTCGCGGAGCTCGAAGAGGGTGCGCTCCCCGAAGAGCGCGACGCACAGGACTCCGCCCGGCGCGAGGACCCGGCGCGCCTCCTCGAGCGCGGTCGCCACGCGCGGCAGCCACTGGAGCGTGGAGGTGGTCACCACGAGATCGAACGCGCCGTCGCGGAACGGGAGCGCCTCCGCGTCCGCCGCGGCCACCCCCGCCCGCGGGGCGGCGCGGCGCGTGGCGCCGCACATGCCGGGCGCGAGATCCACGGCCGCGGCGGCGAGCCCGGGCCTCGCGGCGAGGAGCCGGGAGAGGAGCGCGCCCGTGCCGGCGCCCACGTCGAGCACGCGGCGCGCGCCCGGCGCCGCGCCGGCGAGGAGCGCCAGCACCTGGTCCTGCACGGCGCGCTGCACCTCGGCCCGGGCGTCGTAGGACGCGGCGGAGCGTGAGAAGGCGGCGCGGACGCGCCGCTTGTCGACCGGGTTCAGGCGCATGCGGCGAGGAGCGGCGCGAGCGCGGCGGCGAACGCGTCCGGGCGCGAGAGGAAGGGGGCGTGGCCCGCCCCGGGGATGACGGCGAGGTGCGCGCCGGGCAGCGCCCCGGCGAGCGCGCGTCCCGCGCCCGGCAGGCAGACCGGGTCGCGCTCGCCGTGGACGACGGCGACCGGCACGTCGAGGGCGCCGAGCGCGCCGCGCAGGTCCGCGGCGGCGAGCACGTCGAGCCCGGCGCGGAGCGCGGCGGGGGAGGGCAAGGGCGTCCGCGCCCGGAGGG
>NZ_JALCZC010000191.1:0-4222 GCF_022690805.1 Anaeromyxobacter sp. SG66 | reverse complement strand
GGGTGCGGCCCCGGGGGGCGCCGCGCGCGCCGAAGCCGCGCTGCGGCCCGGCGCCGCCGCCGCCCGCCCGCAGCCCGTCGGCGACCGCCTGGAAGAACCGCTCGCCGGCGCGGCGCAGTTCGCCGGTCGCGTCGCGCATCATCGACGCGAGGTCGGGGCGGTCGCCCACCGCGCGCAGCGCGTCGCGGCCGAGCTCGTCCACCCGGTACGAGGAGACCTGGAGCCCGAAGTACTCGGTGGCGACCTCCTCGAGGGCGTGCGCCTCGTCGAAGATCACGACGTCGTAGTCCGGGAGGATCTCCACGCCCGCGCGGCTCGTGCGCATGGCGAGATCCGCGAAGAACAGGTGGTGGTTCACGAGGAGCACGTCGGACTGGCCGGCGAGCGCGCGCGCCCGCGTGACGAAGCAGTCCTCGTAGCGCTCGCACTCGCGGCCGGTGCAGGTCTCGGCCGTCGCCGACAGGTCCTTCCAGGTGTGGAGCTGGTCGGGCAGGTCGAGCTCGCTGCGGTCGCCGGTCTCGGTCGCCCGCGACCAGGCCTCGATGACCGGCCAGAGCGCCGCCTCCTCGCGCGCGGCGAAGGTCGGCGCGCGCGCGAACTCCGCGCCCCGCGCGAGGCAGTAGTAGTTCGAGCGGCCCTTCAGGTAGGCGGCGGCGAAGTCGAGGCCGCACCGCTCGCGCAGGAGCGGGATGTCCTTCCCCCAGATCTGCTCCTGCAGGGTCTTCGTGGCGGTCGAGACGATGACCCGCCGCCCGGAGAGCGCCGCGGGGACGAGGTAGGCGAGGGTCTTGCCCGTGCCGGTGCCGGCCTCGGCGACGAGGTAGCGCCGCTCGCGCAGCGCGCGCTCCACGGCGCGCGCCATCTCGAGCTGGTCCTCGCGGTGCTCGTAGCCGGGGAGCGCGCGGGCGATGCGGCCGTCCGGGCCGAGGACGTCCTCGACGGTGAGGGCGGCGGGTGCGGGGATCAGGATGGGGCTCCGGGCGGTGCGGCGAGGAGGTGGAAGGCGAAGTAGGCGGCGGCGACGAGGAGCGCGGCCGCGACGGCGACGAGGAGGCGCCGGAGCGCCACGGAGCGATCCTTGGCGGGCGCGCTCCGCGGCAGCAGCGCGAAGCCCTGCACCGTCGCCCGGCGGATCACCTCGTCGCGCATGCGCGCCGCGACCGGATCGTCCGGACGCGCGGCCGCCGCGTCGCGATAGCGACGGCCCGCGAGCGCGAGCCCGGGGAGGTCCTGGAAGCGCGCGAGGTAGGCGTCGTGCGCCGCCTCGTCCTCCCATGCGGCGACGACGCGCGCCCAGGCCTCGGCCTCGCCGGGGTCGGCCTCCGGCTCCGGCGCAGGAGCGCGGAGGGTCTCGTCGGGCGACGTCATGGGAACGCCGAGTCTAGCCGATGACGCCCCGGGACCGAATGGCAGCGCGAGACCCCGATGCCGGTGCCCGAGCGAAGCGAGCGCTTGCATCGAGCCGGGCGGGGGCGCAGCCCCCGTGAACGTTCAAAATGCCACCGGCACCGGCACGAACGTCGCGAAGAACAGGATCAGCGAGAAGATCGCGATGGCCCTGCGGCCCGGCCCGAGCGGCTCCTCCACGAGCGCGGCCGGGTGGCCGAGCCCGACCACGAAGCGGGTGAGGAACCACCAGAGGAGCCAGCTCCAGGAGGCGAAGATCCCGGCGAGGAGCAGCGCCGCGCTCGTGAGGCGGGCGAGGGCGTGCGCGCGCCGGCGGCCGAAGAGCGCGTAGAGCACGTGGCCGCCGTCGAGCTGCCCGGCGGGCACGAGGTTCAGCGCGGTCACGAGCAGGCCGAGCGAGGCCGCCACGGCGACGGGGTGCATGACCACGTCGGTGCCAGGCGCGAGCGGGCCCACGACGAGTCGCTGCGCCGCGAGGGTGAGCAGGCTGTGGCCGAAGTGGATCACCTCGCCCGCGCCCTCCGGCGAGGTTCGGCCCGCGAGCCAGGAGAGGAACGCCCCGAAGGGGGAAGCCGGCGAGGTCGCCGCGGACACTTCCCGGATCTCCGAGTGAGCGAGCCCCCACACGAGCAGCGGGAGCGCCACGACGAGGCCGGCGAGCGGGCCGGAGGCGCCGATGTCGAGGAGCGCGCGCCGGGACGGGATGGGCGAGCGCATGCGGATCACGGCCCCGAGCGTGCCGACGCCGAAGGGCACCGGGATGAAGTACGGAAGGGTCGTGTCCACCCGCGCGCGCCGCGCGAGCACGTAGTGGCCCATCTCGTGGGTGAAGAGGATCCCGACGAGCGAGAGCGCGAAGGGGAGCCCCTCGAGGAGGACGCCCGGCGCCTCGCGGACGCGCGCGAGCAGCTCGCCGAGGGTGCGCACGTCCGCCGCGGCGGGCGAGAACAAGAGCCCCGCCCAGCCGGTGGTGGCGAGGGTCGCGAGGAAGAGCGCGACGTTCGCGGCGGGGAAGCGGGCTCGCGGCCGCGGCCGCACGAGGACGTCGTCCATCCCGGGACAAGCTAACGGGCCGACCGCGATTCCGAAACGGCTCGCTCCGGCTGGCCGGGGCAGAACCCCGACGAGCTCTGCCGGGCAGGCGTCCGCCCCGGCGCGGCCCGCATCGAGCTACATCCCGCCGGCGCCGGGCCCGGCGAGCTCCTCCGGCTTCATCTCCCGGACGCCGTTCGAGTCCACGGTGAGGAAGAACAGCTCGCGCTCGGGCGTCCGATCGGCGCCCATCGTGAGCTCGCCGGTGGCGCCCTTGAAGCCGCGCACCGCCGCGAGGCCGTCGCGCAGCGCGGCGCGCGTCTGGGCGCGGTCGTGCTCGATCACCTGGCGCGCCATCCCCGCCGCGTCGTAGGCGGACGCCTCGAGGATGGTGGGCGTCTGGCCGGGGAACTTCCGCTCGAACGCCTCGACGAAGCGCTTCGTGCCCGGGCGGGCCGAGCCGGCGAAGAACCCGTCCACGTAGATGGCGCAGCGCACGTGCCGGCCCGCGCCGCCGGGCGACTGGTCGAACAGGCCCGGGTCGCCGCCCCAGCCGTTCGCGCCGAACAGCTGCACCGGCCGGAGGTCGGGGCGGCCGGTGAGCTTCTTCAGCTTCTCGAGCGCCTCGGGCTCGCAGGTCTGGGTGAGGACGTCCTCCACCGCCAGCGCGGGCGCGATGAGCTTCACGTTCTTCGCGAAGTCGGGGATGAAGATGGCGTCGAAGTCGGTGACGGGGGGGAGCTTCTCGCGCGCCTTCTCGAGCGCCTTGCGGCGCCGGAACGGATCCTTCTCCTTCTGCGCGATGTCGCGCGACTGCTCCTGCCAGTCGCCGCGCTCCTCGAGGTAGAGCTTGCCGACCATGCTCTTCACGAGCGGCGTGAAGGTGGTCCGGTCCGGGGCGTAGGTCTCGGCCGCGCGCACCTCGCCGCCGCGCGCCTCGAGGTCGTCCCAGAACGCGTTCGCGAGCTCCACGCCGTAGCTCATGGACGGGTAGAGGATCGCGAAGCGGCGCATGCCGCGCTTGCCCATGGCGAGGCCGACGAGCGCGTCCGCCTGCTCGCGCGCGGTGAGCATGTTCTGGAAGACGAAGGGCCCGGCGGCGGTGATCCCCTCCTGCTTCGAGAGCGAGACGAACGGGATCTGCAGCTCCTCGGCGGCTGCGGCGGCGCGCTCGCCCTCGGCGTTCGTGACGCCGCCCAGGACCGCGATGGCGCCCTCCTCGAGCACGAGCGCCTCGAGCGCCGCGGCGGCGCCGTCCGGCTCGCCGCGCGTGTCGCGCACCGCCACCTTCACGCCCGAGCCCTCGAGCGCGAGCGAGACGCCCTGCAGGATGGCCTCGCCCCAGCGCTTGAAGTTGCCGGAGAGCGGGACCGCGACGCCGAGCACGTTCGGGCGGACGTAGGTGAGGCGCGAGATCCGATCCACGAGCCGCTTCGCGTCGTCCGCGTAGGGACCGTGCGGCCAGCGCAGGAACACCTCGCGCGCCGTCGCCTCCGCGCCCGCGTAGTCGCGCAGGTGGAGGTGGACGCGCGCGACCTTCATCGCGAGCGGCTCCTGGAGCGGCGAGTCCGGCGGCAGCGCGCGGCGCAGCCCCTCGGCGTCCTCGAGCCCCAGGGCGTCCACCGCCGCGGTGGCGCGCGCGAGCGTCTTCGCCCGCGCCTCGCCCTCCTGGCCGGCGGCGAGCGTCGCGAGCCAGCGGACCGCGTCGGCCTCGGCGCCGGCGGCGAGCGCCGCCTCGGCGGCGCGGGCGGCCGCGCCGGGCTGCGCCTCGGCGGGGAGCTTC
>NZ_JALCZC010000190.1:0-4261 GCF_022690805.1 Anaeromyxobacter sp. SG66 | reverse complement strand
GGCGCCCCGCACGCGCCGGGCGGCCAAGGTGGCTGCGGCGGTGGCGGGCGCGGCGGCCGGCGCGGTGGCCGGGGTCGCGGCGAGCGTCTCGGCGGCGCGGGCGCGCCGCAAGAAGGTGGGCAACGGCAAGCCGGGCGAGGCCGCGCCGGACCCGGAGGGCTACTTCGTCGCGCGGGTGCGCGGGGAGGAGGCGGTGCGCGAGGCCCCGCGCCCCATGACCGAGACGACCTCGGACGCGCCGGAGGCCTTCCGCGCCGTCGAGGAGGGCGAGGGCGCCCCCGAGGGCGCGGGGGGCGCGCCGTACGAGGAGAACCTCGGCGAGCTGCCCTGGGGCTACGGGGACGACGCGTTCGTCGCGCTCCCGCGCGATCCGCGGACGCTCTTCCTCTACTGGGACTTCTCGCAGGGCACCGCGCAGGGGGCGTTCGCCGGGCTCGACCACCCGCGGGCGGAGCTCCGGATCTTCGCGCGGAGCGGCGGCGGCTGGGAGCCGGTGCGCACGCTGGACTTCGCGCTCGAGGCGACCGGCTTCTACGTGCACGACCTCGAGCCCGGCCGCGTGTACCGGGCCGAGATCCACGCCGTCGATCGCGGCGGGCAGGACCGGCAGCTCGGGCGCGGCTCGAACGAGATGATGCTGCCGCCGCTCGGCCCCTCGCCGGTGATCGACGACCGCTTCATCCGCATCCCGTGGGAGATCCCGCTCGGGCGGCTCCTCGGCCCCGGCCACGCGGGCGGACCGTTCTCGGAGGAGGCGCGGGCGCTCCTCGCGCGCCTCAGCGACTGGTCGCGCTTCGCCGCCCGCACCGGCGGCAGCGCGGGCGGCGTGGGCGGACGGCCGACCTCTCCGGGCGTGTCGTCGCCGACCTCGCCGTTCGGAGGGTTCGGAGCCGGGGAGGGCGCCTAGATGGCCCAGGACGTCCTCGGCTACGTCGCCCTCCACCTCCACGCGCACCTCCCGTTCGTCCGCCACCCGGAGTACGACGAGTTCCTCGAGGAGGACTGGCTCTACGAGGCGATCAGCGAGACGTACCTGCCGCTCCTGAGGGTCTTCGACCGCGCGACGGACGAGGGGATCCCGTTCCGCATCTCGATGACCATGACGCCGCCGCTCGTCGCGATGCTCCGGGACGAGCTGCTCATGTCCCGCTACGCGCGGCGGCTCGACACGCTCTGCGAGCTCGCGGACAAGGAGGTCCACCGCACCCGCAACGACGGCACCTTCCACGGCCTCGCCCTCCACCACCAGCGCGAGTTCCGCGAGCTGCGCCAGCTCTTCAACGACCGCTACCGCCGGGACCTCGTGGGCGCGTTCCGCCGCCTCGAGGAGGCGGGGCGGCTCGAGATCGTCACCTGCGGCGCGACCCACGGCTTCCTGCCGCTCATGCAGCCGTACCCGGAGGCGGTGCGCGCGCAGATCGCGGTCGCCGCGCGCCACCACCGCCGCCACTTCGGCAAGGATCCGGTGGGCATCTGGCTGCCGGAGTGCGGCTACTTCCCCGGCGCGGACGCGTTCCTCGCCGAGGAGAACATCCGCTACTTCTTCGTCGACACGCACGGCATCACCGACGCGACGCCGCGGCCGCGCTACGGCGTCTACGCGCCGATCTTCACGCCCACCGGGCCGGCCGCGTTCGGGCGGGACGCCGAGTCGTCGATGCAGGTGTGGAGCTCCGAGTCCGGCTACCCGGGCGACCCGGACTACCGGGAGTTCTACCGCGACGTCGGGTGGGACCTCGAGTACGAGTACGTGAAGCCGTACATCCAGCCGACCGGGCAGCGGAAGAACGTCGGCATCAAGTACTTCCGCATCACGGGCAAGACCGCGCACAAGGAGCCCTACGACCCGGCGCGCGCGCGGGAGCGGGCGGCGCAGCACGCGGGCAACTTCATGTACAACCGCGAGCGGCAGATCGAGCACCTCGCCTCGCGCATGGACGGGGTGAGGCCGATCGTCGTCTCGCCGTACGACGCGGAGCTCTACGGCCACTGGTGGTACGAGGGGCCGCTCTTCATCGACTTCCTCATCCGGAAGATCGCCTTCGACCAGCGCATCTTCAAGCTCGCCACGCCCGGCGACTACCTCCGGGAGAACCCCGAGCAGCAGCTCGCGACGCCGCCGCTCTGCTCCTGGGGCGCGGGCGGCTACGCCGGCGTCTGGCTCGACGGCTCGAACGACTGGATCTACCGCCACCTGCACAAGGCGGCGGAGCGCATGATCGCGCTCGCCCGCGACTACCGGGAGCCGAGCGACCTCGAGCGGCGCGCCCTCGACCAGGCCGCGCGGGAGCTGCTCCTCGCCCAGTCCTCGGACTGGGCCTTCATCATGAAGACCGGGACGATGGTGGACTACGCCATCCGCCGGACGAAGGAGCACGTGCTCCGGTTCACGCGGCTGCATGACCAGCTCCGGGCCGGGCAGATCGACCCGGAGTGGCTCGCCCACGCCGAGACGAAGGACAACATCTTCCCGGAGATCGACTACCGCCTGTACGCACCGCGGTAGGAGCGCGAGCCGGTTCGGCTGGCCGCCCGCTCGATCCGCCGCGCGGCGCGCGGATGTTCTCGCGTTGACGGGGCGGGCGAGCCCGACTAGCCTCGCCGCACGCTTTTCCCCGTCGAAACCGAGACATGCGAGATCCCAACCCCCCCCGCGGCGACGACCTCGGCGCGACCGAGCGCGAGATCCTCGCGCATCGCGCGAAGAAGGCCGAGGCGCTGCGCGCCCTCGGCGTGAACCCCTACGGCAACGGGCACCGCCCGGAGCACCTCTCGAAGGACCTGCGCGACAGGTACGGCGACGCGCAGGCCGACGAGATCGCGAAGGACCCCGGCGCCTGGTCGATCGCCGGGCGCGTCCTCGCGGTCCGCCCCTTCGGCAAGGCCGCCTTCCTCAAGATCCGCGACGCCGCCGGCGAGCTCCAGGTGTGGATCAAGAAGGATCGGGTCTCCGAGCGGGACTTCGAGATCTACAAGCTCCTCGACATCGGCGACATCGTCGCCGCCCAGGGCGCCGCCACGCGCACCAAGACCGGCGAGCTCACGCTCGAGGCGACCGCCTTCACCATCCTCACGAAGTCGATGCGGCCGCTGCCCGAGAAGTGGCACGGGCTCAGCGACGTCGAGCAGCGCTACCGGCAGCGCTACCTCGATCTCATCGCCACCCCCGGCGTGCGCGACACCTTCGTGAAGCGCGCCCGGACGGTCTCGACCATCCGGCGCTTCCTCGACGGCCGCGGCTACCTCGAGGTCGAGACGCCGACCCTGCACAAGCCGGAGGAGGCCGGCGGCGCGGCGGCGCGCCCGTTCGAGACGCACCACAACGCCCTCGACCTCTCCCTCAAGCTCCGCATCGCGACCGAGCTGCACCTGAAGCGGCTCGTGGTGGGCGGCTTCGATCGCGTCTACGAGATCGGCCGCATCTGGCGGAACGAGGGGATCGACCGCCGCCACAACCCCGAGTTCACCACGATCGAGTTCTACGAGGCGTACGCGACCGCGGAAGACCTCATGAAGCTCACCGAGGCGCTCTTCCACGCGCTCGCCCTCGAGGTCGCGGGCGCGCCGGTGGTGACGTTCCAGGGGCAGCCCATCGACTTCACCCCGCCGTACCCCCGCGTCTCGCTCGTCGAGGTGGGCGCCCGTGCCCTCGGGCTCTCGGTCGAGGACGCGCTCGCCGGCCGCGGGCTCGCCGAGGCGCTCGCGCGCGCGGCGGCGCGCGAGAACGAATCGGAGGACGCCTGGAAGCTCGAGCAGGCCGCGAAGCGGTCCCCGGGCGAGGCGATCGCCGCGGCCTTCGAGGTGTTCGGCGAGCCCCAGCTCCCGAAGGACCGGCCCGCGTTCGTGGTCGACTTCCCCCTCGAGACGAGCCCGCTCTCGCGCAGGCGCGACGCCGATCCGCGCCTCGTCGACCGCTTCGAGCTGTTCGCGGGCGGCATGGAGTGCGCGAACGCCTTCTCCGAGCTCAACGATCCTGCCGACCAGCGCGCGCGCTTCGAGGCGCAGGTGAAGGCGCGCGCCTCGGGCGACGAGGAGGCGATGCCGTACGACGAGGACTTCGTGCGCGCCCTCGAGCACGGCATGCCGCCGACCGCGGGCGAGGGCATCGGGATCGATCGGGTGACGATGATCCTCACCGACTCCGCCTCGATCCGCGACGTCATCCTGTTCCCGCTGCTCAAGACCCGGGACTGACGTGAGCGAGGAGCGGATGCACGAGCGCGTGGCCGCCGGCGGCGGGCCCCCGAGGTCCGCCGAGGGC
>NZ_JALCZC010000019.1:0-61260 GCF_022690805.1 Anaeromyxobacter sp. SG66 | reverse complement strand
GCGAACGAGGCGCGCGCGCGGGCGGAGGCCGCGGAGGCCGGCGCGGCGGCCCGGCGCGCGGAGCTCGAGGCGCTCGAGCGGGAATGACGTACCGTGATGTCGGTATCGCGCTCTCACGCTGAGTGTGCTCTCATCGGGGGCCTTCGCATCCGGAGGTCCCGATGGGACGTGTGCGAGACGCGCTCATGGACGTGCTCGGCGACGTGAAGGTTTTCCGCTTCCCGATGTGGATCGTCTACGACCCCGGCTCCTACAAGGTGAAGGGCCGCGACGCGCGCGCGGTGATCGACCGCGTCCGTCCCGGCGACGTGCTCGTCCGCGGCTACGACGCGTACCTCGACGGGAAGCTCATCCCCGGCCTGTTCAGCCACGTGGGGCTGTACCTCGGCCGCACCACCCCCGCCGACCGCGACCTCGCTCCCGCGGGAGCCCGCGATCGGCTGGCCCTCGGCGAGCAGATCGTCATCCACGCCATCGCAGAGGGCGTCCTCACCGAGGACGTGCTCGACTTCTGCCGCTGCGACCGGCTCGTCGTGCTGCGCTTCCCGGCGCGGCTCCGGCAGCGGGCCGAGGCGCCGGCGGACGACCCCCGCGCCCTCGTCGAGGAGGAGCGGCTCGTGCGCGACCGGCTCGTCGGGGGCGGCGAGGTCCCGTTCGAGGAGGCGTGGCCGGTGGTGCGCCAGGTGGCGCTCGCCCAGCTCGGGCGGCCCTACGACTTCGACCTCGACTTCACCGACCTCGAGCGGCTCTCCTGCACCGAGCTCGTCCACCGCGCGACTCGCTCCCTCGCGCCGTTCCTCGGCGTGCAGCCCGAGCTCCACCGCATCCTGGGCCTCTCCGGCGTGGGCATCCTGCCCGACGCGTTCGTGCGCGCGCCGCTCGAGCTCGTCTACGCGAGCCCGTCGGTGCCGGCCGAGCGGCTCGCTGCGCTCAGGCCCGCACCGCCCCCGGAGACCCCCGAGCAGTCGGTCGCGGCGGCGTGAGCGGCGTGATCAGTTCCCCCGCGCGCAGCGCGCGAGCGCGGCCGCCTTGGCGCGAGCATCGGACGACCACGCGAGGGTGCGGAAGGCGTCGGTCGAGAGCGCGAACCACGCGAGCGTGAGATCCGCGCCCTCCTCGGTCTGCTCCAGGCCGGCGAGGAAGCCCTTCGGGTCGGAGACCTCGATCCCCGACTGCTTCCAGATCTCGGCGAGGTAGGCCGCGCGCTCGGCGCTGCAGTCGGGGTGCGCGCTCCTCCGCGGGGCCGTCGTCTCTTCCCCCGCTCCCGTCCCGTTGCCGGCCACCGCGCCCGGCTGCGCGCGCGCGCCGCTGCGCGCCGTCGCCTGCTCGGGGCTCGCCGCCGGGGGGGGCTCAGCGCGCGCGAGCGCCGCCGCCGGGACGACGGTGAACGACCCGATCTCGTCGTCCTCGGGTCCGGCCTCCTCCACCCGCAGATAACCCTCGGGGAGCTCGATCGTCTCGCCCGGAGCGTAGCGCTTCCCCAGCACCTCCACCTGCGCGTCCCCTGCGTCGATGGTCCCCTCGGCCCGGGGCGGCTCCGGACGGGAGACGACGGGGATCGCGGCGAGCGCGGCGACGACGAGGAGCGTGCGCGACATGGCGGAAGAGCCCTCCGGCACGACAACGTTCGCGCGGGCTCGAGGGTACGCAAGGCTCCGGGTGCGCGCCTGTGGGGGAGGCGGGCACGCTTCATGGGGCCCTCGCCGCCGGGACGTACGGGAGCGGTGCTCCCGCGCGGGCGGGGGCGCCTGCCGGGTCGGGAGGACAGCGAGGAATTCACCATGCGTTGACGGACTCAACGTTCGCCGCCCACGCGCGCGGATTCAGGGCGGTTCCAGGCAGCCGACCGTGGGGGCCCGCTGAGAACCTCCACGCGGCGGGTTGCCGCGGGAGCGCGGACCCGAACGAAAACGAGGGCTCACCGGCCCGGGAGCGCTGGCCCGTCGCTTGCGAAGCTGGAGGGTGTCCCGCCGGGACTTCGACCGCGAAGAAAGGGAGCGCAACCATGACGACGTTCGTCTCCATCCTCGAGGCGCTGGGAACGTTCCTCCTCGGTGCTGCGGGGCGCTCGGCGCTGTTCCTCGCCGGGCTCCTCGCGCTCGCGCTGCCCGCCCTCGCGCTCGCCCTCGCCTGGCGCGCGCGTGAGCGCCGCCGCGAGGCCGCCCTGGCGGACGCGGGCGACCTCGCCTACCGCCGGGACGCGTACTACGCGCCCAACCACACCTGGCTCGCGCCCGCCGCGAGCGGGCTGCGCGTGGGCCTCGACGACTTCGCGCAGCGGCTCCTCCCCTCGGCGAGCGCGGTCGAGCTGCCTCGCCGCGGCATGCAGGTGCGCCGCGGCGATCCCGTGGCGGTGGTCCGGGCGGGCGGCCGCATCGTCCGGATCACCGCGCCGGTGGACGGGCGCGTCGTGGCCGTGAACGGGACCTTGCGCGGCGATCCCGGCCTCGTGAAGCGCGAGCCCTACGGGCGCGGCTGGCTCTTCGCCCTCGCGCCCTCGGACGGCGTCTACATGACGTTCCCGCAGGATCGCGAGGGCGGCGGCTGGCTGCGCCGGGAGCGCGAGCGGCTCGACCGCTACGTCGAGGAGGAGCTCGGCCTCGCGGCGGCGGACGGCGGCGCGCTCCCTCCCCCCGCGCCCTCCACCCTCGGCGAGGACGGCTGGCAGCGGGTCCTCGCGCTGTTCCTCCGCCCCGCGTGACGCGCGGGGGAGGAGCGGAGCGACGGCGAGCGGCGGCCCGTCCCGGCGAGACGCGGGGGCGGGCCGCCGGCGTCAGGGCGCGGCTCCGTGCGGTCAAGTGACCGCGAACCGCGATCCGTCGCTCATGGCGCCCGTCGCTTGCGTGGAGCCGTCGCGAGACGCGCGATGACGTCGCCGAGCCGGGCGCTCCGAGGAGGGAGCACCGCAGGCGTGCCTGTAAGGCACGTCGAGGAACGCAACGACGAGGCCGCCCGGCGCAGGCAGGCAGCGTGCGTCGCAGCAGGCTCCATGCGAGCGGGTGGCGCCATCAAAGGTTGTCCCAGGCGTACCGGCCGGCCTCGAGGACGTGCTTCGCGAGCTGCTTCACGGTCGCGTCCTCGTTCTCGTCGATGCCGGCGAGGTTCTGGTCGACGCGCCGCTTCGCCTGGCGGGCGAGGGCGCGGAGGATCTGGCGCTCCATCTCCGCCGACGCCTCGCCGCGATCGTCGATCTTGGTGGAGACGCGCGCGAGCACCGCCGCGAGCGCGAACAGGTCCACCATGATGTCCGCGAGGCGCCGCGTCGCGAGCTGCTCGCCGATGATCTTCTTGCCGTGCTTGCGGAGGATCCGGTCCGCGGCCCGCGCGAGCGCGGTCGCGGCCTCCTCGAAGAGCGCCGCCTCCGGGGCGAGCGACGGGTGGAGGAGCGTGAAGCGGCCCTTCTCGCGGCGCAGGCCGGTCGCGAGCTGGGCGCGCCGCTTGGCGTAGTCGGAGAGGACCCCGAAGCCCTTGATGGGATCGGCGAACACCCCGCGCATGGAGCTCGACAGGTCCTTCAGCTCCTCGGCGACGTCGTTCATGGCGGTGAGCGCGATGAACAGGCGCAGGATCTCGTTCGTGCCCTCGAAGATCCGGTTGATGCGGCTGTCGCGCAGCGCGAGCTCGTAGGGCATCTCGCGCATGTAGCCCTGGCCCGCCGCGATCTGGAGCGCCTCGTCGGCGGTCCGCCACAGCGCCTCGCTCGAGAGCACCTTCGAGATCGCCGCCTCGACCGCGTAGTCCTCGTAGCCGCGGTCCACGAGCCCGGCGACGAGGTTCACGACGCTCTCCGAGGCGTAGCAGTCGATGACCATCTGGCCGATCTTCTGCTGGATCGAGTCGTAGCTCGCGATGGGCTGCCCGAACTGCACGCGGTCGCGGGCCTGGTGCACCGCGAGCTCGATGAGCCGCTTCATGCCGCCCACCGAGCCGCCCCCGAGCCCGGTCCGCCCGGCGTTCAGGATCTTCATGGCGAGCTTGAAGCCCTGCCCGATCTCGCCGAGCACGTTCGCCGAGGGGACGCGGACGTCCTCGAGCACGACGGTGGTCGTGGACGAGGCGCGGATCCCCATCTTGTCCTCGTGGGGACCGGTCGAGACGCCCTTCATGTCGCGCGTCACGATGAAGGCGGTGATCCGGCCGCGGCCGTCGAGCGAGGTCTTCGCGAAGACCGTGAAGAAGTCGGCGATGCCGCCGTTCGTGATCCAGAGCTTCTCGCCGTTCAGGATCCAGTCGTCGCCGTCGCGCACCGCCGTCGTCTTGATGCCGGCGGCGTCCGAGCCGGCGCCCGGCTCGGTCAGGCAGAACGCGGCGACGAGCTCGCCCGTGGCGAGCCGCGGCAGGAAGCGAGCCTTCTGCTCCTCGGTCCCGAACAGGAGCAGGCCGCGCATGCCGATCGAGCTGTGCGCGCCGACGGTCACCGCCACGGAGGCGTCGTAGCGGGCGAGCTCCTGCATGATGCGCGAGTAGGCGGTGGCGCCGAGCCCCAGCCCGCCGTGCGCCTCCGGGATGACGAGGCTGAAGAGGCCCGCGTCCTTGAGCTCGCTCACGAAGTCCTTCGGCATCTCGCCGGCCCGATCCCAGGCGCGGAAGTCGCGCTCGCGCCCGCCGAGCATCGACTTGAGCGTCTGGAGCACCGCCGCCAGCGTCTCCTTCTCGCCCGTCTTCGGCTCCGGGTAGGGGAGGAGGATCTCCTCCTCGATCTCGCCCATGCAGAGCGAGCGCATGAAGCTCGCGGTCCTCTTGTCGGTCATCGGGAGGCCTCCGGGCCGGTTGATTCGAGAATCATAACGCGCCGCGCCATCCGGGTGCGAGGGCATGGCCCGGCCCGAGGGGGTACGTCGGGCAGCGGCGGCGCGGCCGGTGGGGCGACTTCCCCGGCGTCCCGGTCAGCGTCCCTTCGCCGGGGCCGCGTACAGGTCGAACACCCTCGAGAGCGCCCGCCGGCACACCGCGCAGAACGGCACCGGATCGCGCGTGAACATCACGCAGTCGAGCTCCGGCCGGTAGTAGCCGCTCGCCTCGTAGTTCGCGCCCTCGAACGCGCCCACCTTCCCGGCGGTCGGGGCGGCGGAGAGGAGCGCCGTCTCCTCCTTCTGCTGGGCGAGGAAGAGGGCGTCCATCTCCGCCTCCGCCCCGTTGCGCGCGCGGATCGCCTTGCGCTGCTCCTGGAACTCCTTCGCGCGGCGGGTGAACTCCTCCTTCGGCCACGGGGTCGGCAGCGGCACGCCCGGCGAGAGCAGCTCCTTCCACTTCGCGGCGTGCGGGTCGGCCGTGACGTTCGGCTCCCACGGCTCGGGACGCGCCTCGCTCGGCAGGTAGGCGGTCTCGGAGGTGAAGTACTCGTCGGCGAGCGCAGCGAGCGAGTGGCCGAGCTCGTGGACGAAGATGTAGCCCGCCCAGCGGTTGTCCGCGGCGACGGTGGCGTAGAGGTTGAAGATGCCGCCGCCGCCGTAGGTCTCGGCGTTCACGAGGATGGCGATCGCGTCGTAGGGCGCGAAGGACGCCACGTCGCGCAGCGAGCGGTTCTCGAAGGAGAGGACGTAGCGCTCCGAGCCGAACGCGTCGTACGTGGCGCCGACCCGGCTGCGGCGGTGGATCCCCGTGAGCGGGCGGGAGACGCCGCGCTCCTCCGCCGGCGGGCAGATCCCCCACACGTTGAAGTCCCGGCGCCGCGACCGGTACGGCTCGTGCTCGAAGAGGATCTCCAGGAGCCGGCGCGCGTCCTTCTCGAACTTGGCGCGCTCCTTCTCGGTGTAGCCGTCCCCGACGAGCAGCAGGTCGAGCTTCGTCGCGGGGTCGCCCGCGTCCTGGAGGGCGACGACCGGGCCGGGCGACGGCGGGCGAGAGTCGTCCACGAACCGATCGTGCGGATCGACCACGAGCGACCAGACCTCGCGGAACGTCCGCTCCGCGTCGCGCTTCTTCACCACGAGCTGCACCGGCGCGGCGGGCGCCGGGAAGCGCACCGACTCGGAGAACGTCCGGTTCGCCTTGCGCGCCTCGTCGGTCAGCTCCCACTCGCCGAAGATCGAGGCGAAGCCGCGCGAGTAGAGGACCTTCTGCGTGCCGAGGTCGCGGACCTCGAAGAAGTACTTGCCGAGGTTCGTGTCGTCGACGGGACGGTCCGGCCGGCCGGGGAAGGGGAGGGGCTCGAGCACCACGCGATCGAGGCTGAAGCGCTCGTCGGTGGCGGTGCCGGTGTGGAAGTAGTCGACCCGGAGCGTGCGCGGGGGCGCCGCGACGAGGCTGACGGCGGCGAGCAGGGTGGCGAGCATGGCGCGGGAGTGTAGTACGGGGCCTGCACCGCACGGGCCGGGGCGCGCGCCACGCCGGGGGCTCCCCGACCCTTCTGCGCCGATATCGCGAGGCTCCAGGTGGGAGGGCCCCAACCGCGAGCGCCTGAACGCCTGGGCGCACCACGCCGAAGGGGTTGCATCGTGCGCTGGGCGCGGTCTACTTACCGGGCATGGCGGCGCGGAACGACGATCGGCAGGGGCGGGCTCCGCTGAGCCCGAGGGACCTGCTCGAGTTCCACCCGTGGATGCTCGCGCTGGCGGTCTTCCTCGCCTGCGCGATCGGCATCGCGCTCATGGAGCAGGTCCGCGACGCCCGCGACATGTGGGCCGCGTTCCAGCCGCAGGACGACGCGGGCCAGCACCCCTGAACGACCTTCCCCCGTCGGACGATCGGCCCAGGACCTGTTTCGCATCGCGTCGCGCGCCGCTCCCCGTGAAGCCGGTACGGTCACCCCGGTAGCTCGACGGAGCGAACGGCGCCTCCCGCTTCTCCTCCGCGCCCCCACGTCACTAGCTTGCTCCGGCGGCACCGATGGCGCTCCTCCGCATCCTGGTCGTCGACGACAACCACCTCGTCCGCAGGCTCGTGAGCCTCATGCTCGAGGACGCGGGGCACGTGTGCCTCGAGGCCGAGTCGGGAGAGGTCGCGCTCGCGCTCGCCCACGCCGATCCGCCGGACCTCCTGCTGGTGGACGACGCGATGCCCGGCATGCGCGGCGCGGAGGTCGTCACCGCGCTGCGTCGCTCGCCGGACCTCCGCCTCGCCTCCCTCCCGGTGGTGGGCATCTCCGGACGCCCGGCGGCGCGCGTCGAGCTGTTCGCGGCCGGCGCCGACGTCTTCGTGCCGAAGCCGATCGAGGAGGGTGCGCTGCTCGCCGGGATCCGGGCCGCGCTCCACGCGCCGCGCCCCGGCGGCGCCGCGCCACCCGGCCAGCCTTCGGCGTGACGGCGTGCTCCGCCCGCCGTCCTCGATGATGAGCCCGGCGCGCGGGGGGCGCCGTCACTCCTCCAGCCGCACCGGGTCGTCACGCAGCCGGCAGCCCTCGTCGTCTCCCTCCGCGCAGGCGCGCTCGAACAGCGCCCGGGCGCGCGCCTCGTCGTGGGGCACGCCCGCGCCGAAGCGGAGGAGCACGCCGAGGCGGCTGCACCCCGCGGCGAGCCCGAGCTCGCAGGCGCGGGCGTAGCGCTCCGCGGCGCGCGAGCCGTCCGCCGGCGCCGCCCGCCCCTCCTGCAGCACCTTCCCCGCCTCGAGGCACGACTCCCCGTCGCCGTCCGCGCAGCGCGCCTCGCCGGCGGGCAGCGCCATCGCAGCGCAGGCCGCGTCCGCGCCGAGGCGACAGGCCCGCCACAGGAGCTCTCCCCGTCGCTCGCCGTCGGCCTCGCGGGCGAGCGCGAGGCACCCCTCGGCGGCGCCGAGATCGCAGGCCCGCTCGGCGAGGCGGTCGGCGCGGCCGGGCGGGGCGTCCGCCGCGAGCAGCGCGCACGCGCGGGCCGAGCCCATCGCGCACCCCTCCTCGCGGGAAGCGCGGGCCCCCTCCCGATCGCCCCGCGCCGCGCGCAGCTCGGCCGCGCCCGCGCACGCGTCGGCGACGCCGGCGGCGCAGGCGCGAGCGAAGAGCGCGAGCGCGCGCTCGGGATCGGGCCTGCCTGCGGTCCCCGCCTCGAGCACGCGCGCGAGCCCGTGGCACGCGAGGCGCCGGCCGGAGTCGCACGCCTCCTTCAGCGCGTCGGCGCAGCCGGGCTCGCCGCCGGGAGGCTGCGGCGCGCTCGGGAAGAGGGCGCGGTGCAGCGCGCAGGCGGAGGGCGGGAGGCCGGGGGCCTGAGCGAGCGCGAGCGCGACGAGGAGGGCGAGCACGGAGGTGGGGAGGATAGCGCGGAGCCCGGTGGAGCGGGTCGCGTCACGAGGCGCGCGATGGGGTCGCTACCGCTCGCAGGCGGCGAGCGCGCGCGCGAAGAGCCCGCTCCCGGCGGTCCCCTCGCGCCGGGCCTGCGCGCGGATGGCGGCGCAGGACGAGGCGGGGGAGCGGCGAGAGAGCACCTCGGCGGCGCCGGCGCGGACGCCGCGATCCGGATCGCGCTCGAGGAGCGGGCGCAGCGTGGCGTCGAGCTTCTCCCGGGGGACGAGCCGGCCGAGGCCGCGGATCGCGGCGCGGCGGACGGCGCGCGGCTCGTGGGTGTCGGCCGCGAGCGAGCGGTGCAGCTTCTCGGCGCGCGCGCCGCCTATGGCGGCGAGCCCCTCGAGCGCGAGGGCGCGGCGGGTGGGGAGCGCGTCGGAGGCCGCGACCTCGGCGAGCACCGGCTCGGCGTCCGGCCCGAGCGCGCGCCAGGTCTCCGGCCGGATCGGACGATCGATCGCGCCGAGGAGCTCGAGCGTCCTCGCGCGCACGGCGGGATCGCACGGGCGGGCCCCGGCCTCCGGCGCGCTCGCGCCGGGGGGCGTGCACGCGGGCGCGCGGGCGGCACCGGTGGAGGAGACGAGGGCGAGCGCGAGGGCGGCGAGGGCAGCGGTCATGGAGGCTCCGTCAGCGGACCGCAGGGTTGAGGCGCATGACCTCGGACTGCTGCGGCGTGACCGACCCGTTCGAGCGGGTGTCGTCGAGCAGCCAGAACATGAGGTTCGAGGCGCCGGCGCAGGTGGTGCCTGCGCCGGAGCAGTCGGCGCCGGTCACGTCGAAGGGCGTCTGCGAGGGGTCGGTGAGCTTGTCCTCGCAGGTCGCCCGATCGGCGACCGGCGCGCAGGTCGCGCAGGCGCAGGTGGGCGTGTCGGAGAGCGGGTCGAACATCGTGCCGGACCGCTCGGTCGTGTGGTACAGGCCGAGCCAGTGGGACGCCTCGTGCGCCACGATGAAGGCCATGCGGTCCGTGCCGCAATGCGCGATGTCGACCGTCCCGCCGCAGCTCCCCATGCCCAGGTCCGCGAGCGTCACCACCGCCCCCCCGTTCACGGTGCCGGGGACGCCGGACGGGCCGGGGATCGAGCCGTCGATGCCGACGATCGCGAACGGGTCGTTCGGGTCGTTCGCGGTGACGGTGAGCTCGTCCACGAGGAAGAGGTGGATCGACGGGCGCTGCGCCTCGGCGAGCGTGAAGAGCTGCGAGAGCGGATCGCACGGGCCGGTGGAGTCGATGTTCACGTTCGCGTACCTCGACTGCGCCCACGCCGGCAGGTCGTGGAGCACCACGCTGCCGAGGCAGAGGCCCGCGTGTCCGAGCACCGCCGCCACGCTCTGGAACAGGCGCGCGAGCTGCGGGTCGTGCGCGAGCCCCGCCGCGGTCGCGCTCGCCGACGCGACGTAGACGTCGACGTCGAGCGTGCCGGTGGAGGTGATGGGGCCCGCGCGCGTGAGGACCTGCACGTCGTAACGGCTCGAGCTGCTCCCCCCGGTGCACCCCGACATCGCGGCGCACTCGTAGGCGTAGTCGTTGACCGTGAGCGTCCAGGTGCCGGGCGGCAGCCCGCCCGCGCTGCGCGCGGCGTCCAGGCCGGGGGAGGTGTTGGGGAGCGTGAGCGCGCCGGAGACGGGCGTGAACCCCCCGTAGTAGCCGAGGAGGCCGGTGTAGTCGGGATAGCCGTTCGCGTCCTGGGGGATCTTGGCGAGCTCGTCGTAGAAGACCCGGGAGTCGGGTGCGGTGACGCCGGTGGGGACCACCGAGTTCGGGATCCCGAACGCGCACTGTCCGCTCACGCACTGCACCCCGGCCCCGCAGTCCGCCGTCACGCCGCACGCCTGCCCGGTCTCGAGGTAGACGAAGTCGGGCGCCGAGCCGGCGACCTCCTGGGAGACCACCGTCACGCTCCAGGTCCCCGGCGGCACCTGGAACTGCGCCTGGGCGCCGACCGGGAGCTCCCCGAGCGATTGGGCCCCCGGGTACACCGGCGCGCGGATGGGGGTCTGGCAGGCGGTGCCGGGATCGGGCGCCGTCATGGGATCGCCGAGGACGGCCGTGGGGTGGGAAGGCGGCGAGCAGGCCGCGGAGACGGGCGCCGCCGCCGCACACTTTCCGGCGATGCAGACGAGGACGCCGCCGCAGTCGATCGCGGCCTTGCACGTCTTTTCGGTCCCGCTGCTCTTCGACCCGCCGCCACAGGCGAGCGCGCAGGCGAAGGCGAGGACCGCGGCGGGGGCGAGTCGTCTGCGCACCGTCCGACATCCTAAGCTCCACCGCGGGGCCCGGCGACCCGCGAGGACGGGGCGCCTCAACGCGGGAGCTCCCCGTGGAACGCGCGGTCGAGCAGATCCGCGAGCACGCGGGCGGTGAGCCCCCACACGACGCGCGCCGGATCGGCGTGGAACGACCACACCCGCCACTGGCCGGTCGCTGCGTCCACCTCCTCGAACGGCACCCGCACCGAGAGGAGCGCCGCGGCGGCCTCGGCCGGAAGCCGCGCCGGATCCCACAGCGAGGCGCGCCGGTTCCCCGGGTCGAGCAGCCGGGCGAGCGGCAGCTCGAACGGCTCGGAGACCTCGGCCTCGGCGCGCACGAAGGCGGGGGGCGGGGCGGGCACCGCCGCGACCACGGGGGTGACGACGTAGCGCGCGATGCTCGGGACGTCGTCGAGCGCGCCGAGCAGCTCCACGCCGCCGGGCGCGAGCCCGACCTCCTCGTCGGCCTCGCGCAGCGCCGCGGCGAAGGCGCTCTCGCGCGGCGCGCAGCCGCCACCGGGGAACGAGATCTCGCCCTTGTGGTGCGGGAGCGTCTCGGTGCGGCGGGTGAAGAGCAGCGTGGGGCCCTCGGGCCGCGCCAGGATCGGGACGAGCACGCCCGCGCGCCGGAAGCCGGGCACCTCGAGCGCGCGCGCCGGCCGCTCGGCGAGCGCGGCGCGAACGCGGGCGATCGCCTCCTCGAAGCTCGGAGCGGGCGCGGCCATCGCCCGTGCTCATAACCGGACGGCGCCCTCGCCGCGAGCGGGCGGGCGGGCGGTCAAGCCGCGCGGGTTGACAACCCGGTGGCCGAATGGGGACAACCGGAACGTGCGCAGCGACATGATCAAGAAGGGGTTCGAGCGGGCCCCCCACCGCAGCCTGCTCCGCGCGACCGGCCTCACCGACGCCGACTTCGACAAGCCGTTCGTCGGGATCGCGAACAGCCACGTGGACATCATCCCGGGCCACTTCTTCCTCCAGGAGTACGGCCGGATCGCGAAGGACGAGATCCGCAAGGCGGGCGGCGTCCCCTTCGAGTTCAACACCATCGGCGTGGACGACGGGATCGCCATGGGGCACGCGGGCATGCTCTACAGCCTGCCTTCGCGCGAGCTCATCGCCGACTCGATCGAGACGATGATGAACGCGCACTGCCTCGACGCGCTCGTCTGCATCCCGAACTGCGACAAGATCGTCCCCGGCATGGTGATGGGCGCGCTCCGGGTGGACGTGCCGACGGTGTTCGTCTCCGGCGGGCCGATGAAGGCGGGCCACAAGGCGGACGGCACGCCCATCGACCTCACCACGATGTTCGAGGCGGTCGGCAAGCGCGCCCGCGGGGAGATGGGCGACGCCGAGCTGCACGACATCGAGTGCCGCGCCTGCCCCTCCGGCGGCTCGTGCTCCGGGATGTTCACCGCGAACTCGATGAACGTCCTTTGCGAGGCGATGGGCATCGCGCTCCCCGGCAACGGGACCATCCTGGCGCTCACCCCGGAGCGCGAGGCGCTCCTGCGCCGCGCGGCGCGCCGGGCGGTGGAGATCGCCGGCGACGAGCGCTTCCGGCTGCGGCGCATCGTCACGAAGGACGCCATCCACAACGCGATGGTGGTCGACATGGCGATGGGCGGCTCGTCGAACACCGTGCTGCACATGCTCGCCATCGCGCGCGAGGCGGGCGTCGCCCTCGACCTGAAGGACATCGAAGCGATCGCGGGGAAGGTCGCGCACATCGCGAAGATCGCGCCGTCGCTGTCCACCGTGCACATGGAAGACATCCACCGCGCGGGCGGCGTCCCGACGGTGCTGCACGAGGTGGCGCGGCGCGGGGGGCTCGTCCGCGAGGACGCGCTCACCGTGAGCGGCGAGACGGTCGGCGAGCGCATCCGCGAGGCGGAGATCAAGGATCGCACCGTGATCCATCCGCTCGAGGAGGCCTACTCGCCCGTGGGCGGCCTCGCGGTGCTGTTCGGCAACCTCGCGCCGGAGGGCGCGGTGGTGAAGACCGCCGGCATCGAGCCCTCGATGCGGAGGTTCACCGGCCGCGCGATCTGCTTCGACTCGCAGGACGAGGCGACCGCCGGGATCATGGCCGGCAAGGTGAAGCCCGGGCACTTCGTGGTCATCCGCTACGAGGGGCCGAGGGGCGGGCCGGGCATGCAGGAGATGCTCTCGCCCACGGCGCTCATCCAGGGCATGGGCCTCGGCGAGCAGGTCGCGCTCGTCACGGACGGCCGCTTCTCCGGCGCGACGCGCGGCGCCTGCGTCGGGCACGTGTCGCCGGAGGCCGCCGAGGGCGGGCCCCTCGGCCTCGTGCAGGACGGCGATCCCATCACCATCGACGTGGCGGCGCGCGCGCTCACCGTGGACGTCCCCGACACGGAGCTCGCCCGGCGGCGCGAGGGCTTCCGCCCGAAGCGCAAGGAGGTCCGCTCCTCCTGGCTCAGGCGCTACGCGCTGCTCGTGTCGAACGCGTCCGCGGGCGCGGTCATGAAGACGGAGCTGTAGGGCATGTTCGAACGGGGGCTGCGCCCTCAGGATCCTACACATCTGGCGTTCAGCGCCCCGCCGTGATCTACCCTCGCCATGGACATCCGCGGCGAGGTCGACACGGCGGACTTCGGTGACAAGCGGCTGAGCAAGCGGCTCGTTCGCCTCGCGGAGCAGATCGCGAAGGCGCCCGATCGGAGCTTCCCGAAGGCGGCCGGATCGGACGCGGCGCTGGAGGCCACGTACAGGTTTCTCGGAAACGAGGCCGTAACCCCCGAGGTGGTGCTGGTACCGCACGTTCGCGCCACCGTCAGTCGGTGCGCGAGCGCGGGCGCCGTCGTGGTCGCGCACGACAGCTCGGAGTTCCGGTTCAGCTCGGAGCGCGAAGGTCTCGGCCGAATAGCAGGTGACACGACGCACGGCTTCCTCGGCCACTTCGCGCTCGCGGTGGCTGCTCGCGACCGCGCGCCCCTCGGCGTGCTCGGCATCGAAACCGTGTTTCGTGAGCGCGGGGGCCGGACGCCACGCCATCGCGAGCGTCGGCCCATGGAAGACAAGGAGTCGCGTCGCTGGGTGGACCTCGTTCGGCGCGCGGACGCGGAACTCGGCGAGCGCGTTTCCGCGGTGCATGTCATGGATCGCGAAGCCGACGGATACGAGCTGTTCGCGGCACTCGCGTCGGAGAACCGACGCTTCGTCGTTCGGCTGCAGTTCGACCGCGCCACAGAGACTGCGCTGGGGCGGGGCCGCATCAGCGATGTCCTCAGGGGCAAGAGGGCGCTGCTCACGCGGCAGGTGGCGCTCTCGGCGAGGTCGCCCCAACGGCGAGATCCTCCGAGCCGAGCGAAGAAGCATCCCTACCGGAGGGAGCGTTCGGCAACGCTCTCCGTGACCGCCTGCTCCGTGACGATCCTGCGCCCCTCACATCTCGGCGCGCGCGTTCCCGAACGCCTGCGCCTCAACGTGGTGCGCGTTCGCGAGAAGAACGTCGGGCGTGGCATCGATCCGGTCGAGTGGCGACTGGTCACGACCGAGCCCGTCGAGACCGCCGAAGACGTGGCAGCTATCGTCGACGCGTACCGCGCCCGGTGGGTTATCGAGGAGTTCTTCCGCGCGCTGAAGCAGGGATGCGCGTACGAGAAGCGCCAGCTCGAATCGAAGCACGCGCTCCTGAATGCGCTCGCGGTGTTCACACCCATCGCCTGGCAGCTGTTGGCGTTACGCCAGCTCTCCCGCGATGACGCAGATCTGCCGGCGGACCGCGTCCTCTCCCCCCTCAAGCTGATGCTCCTGCAGCGGCACCCCGACGTGAAGCTCCGGGAGGAACCCACCATTCGCGACGCGATGTTCGCCGTCGCGAAGCTCGGCGGGCATATCAAGAACAACGGCGAACCGGGCTGGCAGGTGCTCGGAAGGGGCTACGAAGACCTGCTGTTACTCGAGCGCGGAGCGGCGCTGGCCCTCAGGATGTGATCAATCCTGAGGGCTGCGCCCCCGCCCCGCCGACGGCTGGCCGCCGTCGTCGGGGACCCACCCCTGCTCGCCGGGTCCCGTGCGCCGCCGCGAGCGGCTTCGCCGCTTCCGCGGCGTCGCCCCGGCGGGCTCGCTTCGCTCGCCTGTTTCGCGAATCATTGATCGGCCGCTCACCCCCTGCGCTCCCAGACCGCCGCGAAGAACCCGTCCGTCCCGTGCCGGTGCGGCCAGGTCCGCACGAACCGCTCTCCCGTGATCACCGCCGGGTCCGCGGCGGGCGCCACGCGCACGTACTCCGGGTGCCCCGCCTCGAAGGCGAGCGCCACCTCCTCGTCCTCCTGCCGCCGGAACGTGCAGGTCGCGTAGACGAGCCGGCCGCCGGGCCGGACGTGGCGCGCGGCGCGCGCGAGGATCCCGAGCTGCAGCGCGGGGAGCGCCGGGAAGCTCGCCGGATCGATCCGCCAGCGCTGGTCCGGCCCGCGGCGCAGCGCGCCCAGCTCGGAGCAGGGCGCGTCCACCAGGACGCGATCCGCGAGGAGCGCCTCCGGCGCCGCGGCGCCCTGGATCACCACGGAGGGTCCAGCGCCCGCGCGCGCCGCCCGCACGCGCAGCCGGTCGAGCCGCGCGGCGTCGGGATCGACGGCGAACACGCGCCCCGCCGCGCCGACGTCCGACGCGAGCAGGAGCGTCTTCCCGCCCGCGCCCGCGCAGGCGTCGAGGATCGTCTCCCCCGGTCGCGCTCCGACGAGCGCGCCGAGGAGCTGGCTCCCCTCGTCCTGCACCTCGACGATCCCGGCGCGGTGGGCCTCGAGGCCGAAGACGTTGGGCCGCGCCGAGGTGACCACGAGGCAGGCGGGGGCGAGGCGCCCGGCCCGGGTCGCGACGCCTTCCGCGGCGAGCCGCGCGGCCGCCGCCTGGCGCGTGGCGCGGAGCAGGTTCACGCGCAGGCAGATCGGCCCGGGGAGGTCGAGCGCGTCGGCGAGCGCGTCCGCCTCGTCCCCGGCCGCAGCGACGAGCTCTGCCGCGAGCCAGTCGGGGAGCGAGGCGCGATCGGCGAGGGCGGTGGGCGCCGGTCGGGGCGGGGGCAGCGCGCCCGGCGCGAGCGCCGCGAGCGTCTCCGCGTCGGGGCGGAGGGCGAGGTCGCGCAGCAGCGCGCCGAGGAGCAGGCGCGGCGGCGCGTCCGGATCGCCGAGCTGGGCCCGCAGGCGGCGCCGCCACAGCGCCACGCCGAAGAGCGCCTCCGCGAACGCCCGTCGCGCCTCGCCCGGAAGCGCGCGCTCGCCGCGCAGGACGCGATCGACCACCCGCTCCGCTGCCGCGCCGCCGAGGATCTCCGCGAGCGGCGCGTCGAGCGCGGCTGCCCGTCCGGCGAGCGCGTGCCAGGGGATCTCGCGCAGCCGCTCCTCGGGTCTCGGTCGCACGGGCGCATCCTCCGCGCGAGCCGGGCCTCGGTGCAAGCCGCCCGCCGGGCGGGTGACGGCGCGCATCAGGTGAGCACGTAGAGGATGGGGACCTCGACCGACTGCTCCTCCGACGGGCGAGGAAACGGGGCCGAGGCGCGGACGTCCTCGAGGGCGCACTCGTCGAGGACCTGCCTTCCGCTCGACTTCACGACCCGAAGGTCGGCGACGCTCCCGTCCGTCCGGATCGTGAAGGCGACTCGCACGAGGCCCGTCCAGCCCATGGCCGCGGCGACGATGGGGTAGGGCCGCGTGGAGGCGCGCTCCTGGATGCGCCGAACGATCTCGCGCTGGTGCAGGACGAGCCACTCCGACGCCTCGACGCCCCCCGGCGCGATCCCGCCGCCGGCGCCTCCTCCGCCGCGCGGGAGCCGGCTGTACGGATCGCCGCCCTTGCCGGAGAAGGCGACCTCCCCGCCGGTGAGCGCCGGCAGCTCCCCCGGGTCCACCGCCTCGAGCGGCGGTGCGCTGGCGGAGACGGGCACGTTGGGAGGGACGAGGCGGCGGGGATCCGGGCGACGGGCGGGCCCGGGGGCGGGGCTCAGCGGCCCCGGAGCCCGGCGCTCGGGGGCGGGGGCCGGCGAGGGCAGCAGGAGCCGCTCGCGCAGCGCGCCCGGAGGGACGAGCAGGACGTCGAGCGGGACGGCCGGCCGCGGCGGCGGCGGCGGTGACCGGGTCGCGACCCAGACCACGAGCGCGTGCGCGACCACGGCCCCGCCGGTGAACCCGAGCCGCCGCGCCCCCACCGGCTCGCGCGAGATCACCCTGAACCCCCGATCCGCCGCCACCTTGCCTCTTCTCCACCGCGGGTCACTACGACGCGGCGTTCCGGGAGCCTAGATAGCATCGATCCGGGCGCTCGCCTCCGTCCCCCGCTACACTGTGATGGGGTAGCGGTGCCCTCCTCGAGCTGCCGGCCGGCGCGGGCTCGCGTGCCCGGCCCTTCGAGAGAGAGCGGTGCGCCGCGCGTGAAGGAAGGCATGCGATACGGATCGGGAACGGCGCGCCGGCTCGCGCTCGGCTTCGGGGCGCTGGTGCTCCTCTTCGCCGCGGCGTCTGCGGTCGCCATCGCGGGCTCGATGCGGATCCACCGCGGGCTCACCGAGATGAAGTCGCGCGAGGAGGGGGTCCGCCTCTCGCTCGAGCTCGCGAGCGCGGTGCGCGACCAGTACGCGCACCAGGCGCACACCATCATCATCGGCGACACCTCGCACCTCGGCTTCTACGCTACCTCGCGCGAGACCGTGCTCCGGCTCACGCGCGCGCTCCGTCAGGCGGCGGAGGAGCCGGAGGAGCGCGCGCTCGTGGACCGGATCGAGGCGGAGAGCGGCCGGCTCGATGGCATCTTCCGCGAGCGGATCGTGCCGGCCGTGCTCTCGGGCGAGCACGCGAGCGTGAAGCTCGAGCACGGCCGCGCCCAGCTCGTCGTGACGCGGATCCAGGACCTCACCCAGGCCCTCGTCGAGCGCTTCGAGACCAAGATCCGCGCCTTCCGCCAGGAGGCCGAGGCCGTCCAGCGCCGGACGCTCGGGTTCCTCGTCGGGCTCCTCGTCGCGGCGCCGGGGGTGGCGGTGATCGTCTCGGTGGTGATCGGCCGGTCGATCGCGACGCCGGTCGCGCAGCTCCAGGCGGGCGCGGCGCGCATCGCGGCAGGGGAGCTCGACGCGCGCATCGAGGTGCACGGGGCCCCCGAGCTCGAGGCGCTCGCGCGGCAGTGGAACGCCACCACCGCCGCCCTGCGCGAGCACCAGGACCGCCTGGTGGAGTCGGAGAAGCTGGCCGGGATCGGCCGCCTCGCCGCCGGGGTCGCCCACGAGATCAACAACCCGCTCGGCGTCATCCTCGGCTACGCGAAGCTCCTCCGGAAGAAGGCCGACCCTGCGGTGGCCGAGGACCTCGCGGTCATCGAGGAGGAGACCCTGCGCGCGAAGGAGATCGTGGACGGGCTGCTCGACCTCTCCCGGCCGCTGCCGGCCGCGGCGCAGCCGGTCGATCTGCGGGCCCTCACCGACGACGTCGTCTCCCGGCTGCGGGACGCGCGGCTGCTCGAGGGCGTGGTGGTGTCGGTCGCCGGCGGCGCCGTCGCGCCGGGCCACCCCGAGAAGCTCCGGCAGGTCCTCGTGAACCTCGTGCGGAACGCCGCCGAGGCGGCCGGTCCGGGCGGGAGGGTGGCGGTCCGCCTCGCGGCGCAGGACGGCACCGCGGAGGTGTCGGTGGAGGACTCCGGACCCGGCATCGACACCGCCGACCGCGGGAAGCTGTTCGAGCCCTTCTTCACCACGAAGCCCCGCGGGACCGGCCTCGGGCTCGCCGTGTCGCGCGCCATCGCGCGGGCGCACGGCGGAGATCTGGCGGCCGACGCGGGCGACGGCGGGGGCGCGCGCTTCGCGCTCAGGCTCCCGGCCCGCGCGGGCCGGGCGGAGGCGTAGATGGAGCCGGTGCGGATCCTCGTCGCGGACGACAAGGAGAACATGCGCAAGCTGCTCGCGAAGATCCTCGCGGACGGCTTCGAGGTCGAGACCGCGCAGGACGGCGCGAGCGCGCTCGCGCTCGTGGCGACCCGCGCCTACGACGTCGTGATGACCGACATCCGCATGCCCGGCGCGGACGGCTTCGAGCTCCTCGCGGCGGTGAAGGCGCGCGCGCCGACCACCGAGGTGGTCATGATGACGGGCTACGCGACCGTCGCCGACGCCGTGCGCGCGATGAAGCAGGGCGCGTTCGACTACCTCGAGAAGCCGTTCGACCCGGACGCCGCGCTCGCGGTCGTGGCGCGCGCCGCCGAGCACAAGCGGCTCGTGGACGCTGCCCGCCGCACCGCCGCACCCGGCGACGAGGACGCCTTCCACAACCTCATCGGCCGCAGCGCCCGGATGCGCGAGGTGTACGCGCTGCTCGAGAAGGCCGCGCAGGTGGACGCGACCGTGCTCGTGCTCGGCGAGACCGGCACCGGCAAGGAGCTCGCCGCGCGCGCCGTCCACTACCACTCCGCGCGGCGCGAGCGCCGCTTCGTCGCGGTGAACTGCGGCGCGCTGCCGGGCGAGCTCGTGGAGAGCGAGCTGTTCGGCCACGCGCGCGGCGCGTTCACCGGCGCCGCCGCCGCGAAGCGGGGCCTGTTCGAGGAGGCGGAGGGCGGCACGCTCTTCCTCGACGAGGTCGGCGAGCTGCCCCTGCCCGCGCAGGTGAAGCTCAACCGCGCCCTCCAGGAGAAGGAGATCCGGCGGGTGGGCGAGAGCACGCCGGTGAAGGTCGACGTCCGCATCATCGCCGCGACCCACCGGGACCTCCGCGACGAGGTTCGGGCCGGCCGGTTCAGGGAGGACCTCTTCTACCGGCTCAACGTGATCGCGGTGACGCTCCCGCCCCTGCGCGAGCGCGCCGAGGACACGCCGCTCCTCGCCGCGCACTTCCTCGAGAAGCACGCGCGCGCGCTGCGCCGGAACATCACCGCCATCGAGCCGGAGGCCCTCGTGCGGCTCGCGAGCCACGAATGGCCGGGCAACGTGCGCGAGCTCGAGAACACCATCGAGCGCGCCGTGGCGGTGGCGGGCGGGGACCGCATCACGCTCGCGGACCTCCCTCCCGAGATCGCCTCCACGCCCGCCGTGGCGACGCCCGCGGGGGCGCTCGCCGCCCTGCCCTACCGGGACGCGGTCGCGGGCGCGCGGGAGCGGGTCACGCGCGAGTACCTGGTCGCGCTCCTGAGGGAGTTCGAGGGGAACGTCACGCGCGCGGCGGAGCGGGCGGGGCTCGAGCGGGAGAGCCTCCACCGCCTGCTCCGCAAGCACGGGCTCCGCTCCGAGGACTTCAAGGCGCCGTGAGCCCCGGTCGAGCGCCCCTTCGCGCTCGGCGCTCTCCGGGGGAGCGAGCGGGCGCCATCCCGCGGCGCGACAGAAATCGGGGCGCCCGGAGAATTCGTGCCCGGGCCGCGCCGTTTGTATTCACGAGTGCGAGACCCAGCCACCGCAGCAGCGCTCCCCCGTGCGCGAGACCCCCGGCCCTTCCCGCGTCCCGACGGACTCGACGTCGTCCGGGCCGGGCGCTTCGGCGTGCAGTACGAGCCCATCGTCGAGGTCGCCACGGGCCGGCTCCACGCCTACGAGGCCCTCGCGCGCTTCCACCGGCGCGACGGCGTGGCGGTCCCGCCCGCGGTGGTCTTCGAGCGGCTGCGGGCCGCGCCGGAGCTGCTCGTCCGCACCGAGCTCGCCCTGAAGCGCCTGCAGGTGAAGGAGGCGCCGGGGCCGCGCGTGTTCCTGAACGTCAGCCCGGAGATCTGGTCCCTCGCCGCCGCGAGCTTCCAGGAGGTGTTCGCCTCCTCGCGCGTGGCGGTGGTGGTCGAGGCCGTGGAGTGCGTGCACGCGAACGCCGTCGGGCGCGGCGCGACGATGCTCCGCGATCTCGCGGAGGCGGGCATCCCGGCGGCGCTCGACGACCTCGGCGGCGCGAACGTGTTCGTGAGCGTGGAGGAGCTCCACCTCGCCCGCGTCCTCAAGCTCGACCGCTCCGTGCTCCGCAGCGTGGGCGACCCGTCGCGGCGCGCGATGCTCGACTCGCTCCTCGCGTTCGCCGGACGGACCGGGAAGCGCGTCGTCGCGGAGGGGGTCGAGACCGCGGCGGACTTCGCCCTCGTGCGCGGGCTCGGCATCGGCTTCGCGCAGGGGGACCTGTTCCGCGAAGGCTACCGGCGGGTGCTCCCGCGTCACCAGCACTGATGGGCGGCGTGGGCCGCCTCGGGGGCCTCGACAGCGCGGGCCGGGCGCGGCAGAACCCGCTCAGGTGACCGTCCTCCTCTACGTGCTCGGCGCGGCGGCGATCGTCGCGGGCATCGCCGGCCTGGTCCTCCCGATCCTGCCCGGCTCGCTGCTCCTCGTCGCGGGCGTCGTGCTCGTCGCGTGGGCGGAGGACTTCACCCGCGTCGGCTGGGGCACGGTCGCCTTCGCGGCCGTGGTCGGCGCGCTCATGTGGCTCGTGGACCTCGCCGCGGCCGCGCTCGGGGCGAGGGCGTTCGGCGCGTCGCGGCGATCGATCCTCGGCGCGAGCGTGGGGCTCCTCGTGGGCCTGTTCCTCGGTCCCGCCGGCGTCGTCCTCGGCCCCATCGTCGGTGCCGTGCTGTTCGAGCTCACCCGCAACCCCGACCTGCGCGCGGCGGGGCGCGCCGGGGCGGGCGCGTTCGTCGGCTTCGTGCTCGGCAATGCGGTGAAGGTCGCGCTCGCCTTCGTGCTGGTCGGCGTCCTCGTGCTCGCGCTCGTGGTTTGAGGGTGCGAGGGGAGCGCGCCGGGAAGGAGCCCGACGGCCGCGAGCGAATCGAGCCGAAGCGGGTCGTCCGCCCCCGCTGGATCACTCCACGTCGACGCGCGAGAGCGTGCCCCGCGCGGACTCCTCGCGCGGGGAGGCGCAGGCCTCGAACGAGTGAGGCGACTCGCGTCCCTCCGCGTCGATCGCGGAGACCCGGTAGCAGCGCCGCTCGGCGGACCGGGCCGTCGCGCTGAACACCGTCTTGCCCGTGGAGCCGATCCGGCCGCCCTTGTCCCAGTACACCGCGTAGACGACGCCGCTGTCGGACGAGGGCTCCCAGAACAGCGCGATCGAGCTGGCCGACTCCGGCTCGGCACGCAGCGCCGCGGGGGCCCCCGGGACGCCCGGCGCGGCGGTCGTCGCGCAGGCGGGCCCGCGCGGCGGGGAGCGGTTGCCGGCGGCGTCGAGCGCCACGACGGCGTAGCAGGCCTCGCTCGACGGCGAGAGGCCCGCGTCGACGTGGTGCCTGAGGCGCGCGTCCACCCGCGCGACGACGGTGCCGCCGCGCTGGATCTCGTAGCTCGTGACCGCCACGTCGTCCGCCGCGGCGCCCCAGACGAGCGCCATCCGCGTGGGCGAGTTCGGCAGCACGGCGATGCGGCTCGGAGCCGACGGGGGCGTGAGATCCGGGGTGGTCGCGCAGGCGCGCTTCGAGGGGGCGGAGACGTTGCCGGAGGCGTCGTGCGCGCGGACGACGTAGCAGTACTCGCGCGCCGGCCGGAGGCCCGCCTCGCTCGCGCTCGTGGCCTCCGTCGCGGCGACGACCTTGTCGTCGCGGAGGACCTCGTAGCCCTGCACGCCGAGCTCGTCCGTGGACGCGGTCCAGCGGAGCTCGACGCGCGTGTCCGACTTGGCGGTCGCGACGACGCCGGATGGCACGCTCGGGGCGGTGAGATCCGGGGGCGTCGCGCAGGCGGGCCCGCCCTCCGCGGAGCGGTTCCCGGCGGCGTCGAGCGCACGCACCGTGTAGCAGTAGCGCTGCGTCGGGCGCAGTCCCTTCTCGAGGGCGGCGAGGTCACTCGCCGTCGCGACCACGCTTCCGTCGCGCAGGAGCTCGTAGGCGGTGACGCCCACGTCGTCGGCCGATGGCGCCCAGTGCACGCGGACCGCGCGCTCTCCCTGCGCGTCGGCGACGACCGGGTCCGGCCGCGTGGGCGGCGTGAGGTCGGGGGTGGTCGCGCAGGCGGGCCCGGCGGCGGGCGAGACGTTCCCCGCGGCGTCGTGCGCACGCACCGTGTAGCAGTAGGTCTGGGCGGGCGCGAGGCCGGACTCGGTCACCGCCGTCCCCGGCACCCTCGCGACGATCGCCTCGGCGCGCAGCACCTCGTACCCCGCGACGCCGACGTCGTCGCTCGCGGCGTCCCAGCTCACGACGACCTGCCGCTCTCCGCGCGCCTCGGCCCTGAGCGCGGTCGGCGCGGTCGGGGGGCTCTGGTCCGGAGTCTCCGCGCAGGCGGGCCGGGTCGGGCCGGAGCGGTGCCCCGCGGCGTCCAGGGCCACGACCGTGTAGCAGTGGCGGATGCGCGGCCTGAGGCCGTCGTCGGTGAAGCCCGCGTGCGCGACGATGCCCGCGGCGCTTCCGTCGCGGAAGACCTGGTATCCCGTCACGTCCCCGGCCTGCTCCGCCGGCTCCCACGCGAGCACGATGCGCGAGGGCGAGAGCGCCGCCGCCGTGAGCAGGCGCGGCGGGGCAGGTCTCGGCGCGGCCGGAGCAGCCGGGGCGGCGGCGGGCGCGGGCGCGCTTCCACCGTCCGCCTGCGCCTCCGTGCTCGGCTCCACGGCAGCTGGGGCGGGCGAGGGCGCCGCTGCCTCGACGCGCTGCGGAGCGGCGGCCGGAGGCGGGGTCACGGTTGGTGAATGTGGAGCCTCGTGCGCTCGCTCGCAGGAGACCGAGGTCACGGCGAGCCAGAGGGCGGCGAGGGTGGCGGAGCGAGAGCGCGTCGGCATGCGGTTGTCCCCTCGCGTGAGCTCCAGGAGGAGAGGTGCGGACGTTGTCCGGAAACCAACGCCTCGGAGACCAGGCTAGCACACACAGGCCCGCATCTCTCCCCCCTTCAGGGCGCCGCGTGGCTTGACCCAGAGCAAGGGCTGGTGGGGAGCTTGTCCGCACCCAGGGGGCGGACTAACTCGGACCCAGTGCAGGACCTGCCGCTTACCAAGAAGCTCGGAGCGGGCGAGCGCGGGCGCGCGCGCCCCCTCGTGCTGCACGTCGAGGACGACGAGGCGACCCGTTACCTCGTCGCCCGGCTGCTGACCCGCGGCGGCTTCGACGTGGTCTCGGCGGCGACCGGGCGCGAGGCGATGCTGCGGCTGTCCGAGCGACCTGACGCCATCCTGCTCGACGTGAAGCTCCCCGACATCACCGGCTTCCAGCTCTGCCGGCACCTGCGCGGCGATCCTCGGGCGGCGACCGTCCCCATCGTCCACCTCTCGGCGAGCCACGCGCTGCCGGACGATCAGCGCTATGGCCTCTCCGTCGGGGCCGACGCGTACCTGGTTCACCCCGTCGACGGCGCGGTCCTCACCGAGACGCTCCGCCGGCTCATCGACCGCGCCACCGAGGGGCGCGGGCCGCCGAAAGGCTGACGGGCGCTCGGGGGCTCCCGGCGAGAGGCACGAGAGCCCAGGTTCTGCCCGGCGCCGGAGCGCGGCCCCTGGCGTGCGGCGTCGGGAAGTGGTGCGCCGAACGTGCCGCTTCCGGCCGACCCGGCGAGAACGAGGGTGAGGCACTCCTGCCGAGAGTGACGATGTCCGACAGGCCTGACCGCGCGGCCGCCGCGCCTCCGTGGTCCTACGCCGCGGCGCTCGCGCTCGCCGCCGCAGGACTCGCGATCACGTACGTCCTCCTCGGGGCGCTCGGCGGTGAGCGGTACGTCTTCGTCCTCGCCGCGGTCGCGCTCGCTGCGGTCCTCGGCGGCACCGCGCCGGGGCTCGTCGCCGCCGCGGCGAGCACGGCCGGCTTCGCCTGGCTGTTCCTCGAGCCCCGGGGGAGCCTGCGCGTCGCGAGCCGCTCCGACCTGCTCGCGCTCGCCGGGTACCTCGCGAGCGCGAGCGTCATCGCGGTGGCGGTCGGCGCCTTCCGGGCCGCGGATCGCCGCACGCGCCGCGCGCTCGCCGAGACGCGCGCCGCGCAGGAGCGCCTGCGCCTCATGACCGAGGGCGTCCACGCGCACGCCATCCTGCTCCTCGATCCGAACGGGCTCGTCACGGGCTGGAACGCCGCCGCGGAGCGGCTCACCGGCTGGCCCGAGGCCGAGATCCTCGGCAGGAGCTTCGCGCTGTTCCACACGCCCGAGGAGCGCGAGGCCGGCCGTCCCGAGCAGCTGCTCTGGCGGGCCACGCGGGACGCGCGCGCGGAGGAGGAGGGCCTCCGGGTGCGCAAGGACGGGACCCGCTTCTACGCGAGCGTCGTGCTGAGCGCGGTGCGGGACGAGCAGGGGCACCTCGGCGGGTTCGCCCACGTGCTGCGGGACGTCAGCGACCGGCGCCGCGCGGACGAGCTGGATCGGTTCATGATCGAGGCGGGCGCCGCGCTCGCCGAGTCGATGCACCCGGAGCGGATGCTCGAGCAGCTCGCGCGCCTCGCGGTCCCGGCCCTCGCCGACGCGTGCACGATCGAGACGCTCGACGAGGAGGGGCGCCTGCGGCTCGTCGCGCTCGCCCACGCGGACCCACGCCGCGAGCACGCGCTGCGAGACCTGCGGCTCCGCTTCCCGCCCGACCCGGCGACCTCGCCGGTGTGGCAGGTGCTCCGCAGCGGTCAGCCGGAGCGCGCCTCGGAGGGGGACTCCGCCGCGCTGGCCGCGCTCGCCCCGGACCCGGAGCACCGGGAGGCCCTGCGCTCGGAGGGCCTGCGCGCCTGGCTCGTCGTGCCGCTCGCGACCGGACGGCGGAACCTCGGGGTGCTCACGCTCGCCATCACGAGCCCCGACCGCGAGCTGGGCCCGCGCGAGCTCGGCGTCGCGCGCGACCTCGCACGCCGCGCGGCGCAGGCGATCCACAACGCGGGCCTGTACGTCGAGATGCAGCGCGCCGGGCGCGAGCGCGACGAGGTCCTCGCGATCCTCTCCCACGACCTGCGCGCGCCGCTCGGCGCCGTGTTCGCCTCCGCCCGGGCGCTCCGCTCCGACGCACCGGAGGGCCCGGGAGGCGAGCGGATCCGGCGCGGCGCCGCCGCGATCGAGCGCGCCGCGGAGGCCATGTCGCGCCTCGTCGCGGACCTGCTCGACCTCGCGAGCCTCGAGGCGGGCCGGCTCGTCGTCAACCGTCGACCCGAGCACACCGCCGCGCTCGTGCACGCCGCGGCGGACGCGCAGCGGGAGGCGGCCGGCCGCGCCGGGGTGACCCTCGTCGCGGAGGCCGCGGGGACCCTCCCCGACGTCGACGCGGACCGCGAGCGCGTCCTCCAGGTGCTCGGGAACCTGCTCGCCGACGCGCTCGACGGGACGGAGGGGGGCCTCGTCACGGTGCGGGCACGGGCCGTGGACGGCGGCCGCGCCGTCGCGTTCGAGATCGAGGACAGCGGGCGCATGATCCCGGAGGATCAGCTCGCGCACTTCTTCGACCGGTTCAGGCGCGGCCGCGGCGCCTCCGCGCGCGGCGCGGGCCTCGGGCTGGCGGTCGCGCGCGGCATCGTGGAGGCGCACGGCGGTCGCATCTGGGCGGAGAGCCGCTCCGGGCAGGGGAGCCGCTTCACCTTCACGCTCCCGGCGGCCGCGCCATGGCAGGCGCACTCGCCCGCCGAGGCGCTCGCGACGCGCGCCCCCGGGTGAGCGCTCGTCGTCAGCCGGCGACGGCGGTTTGCTCGAGCGCCGAGGTGCTCGCGGTGGGCAGCGCGAAGCGGACCATGGTGCCGACCCCCGGCGTGCTCTCGGCCCAGATCCGCCCCCCGTGCGCCTCGATCAGCGCGCGGGCGATCGCGAGGCCGAGGCCGGTGCCCGCGTAGGGCGCGGAGCGGCCCCGCCGGAACCGATCGAACACGTGCGGCAGCTCCTCCGCGGGGATCCCGGGCCCGGTGTCGCGCACCTCGAAGACGACGTGATCCCCCTCCACGCTCACGCTGATGGCCACGTGCCCGTGTGCGGTCGCCTTGACCGCGTTCGAGGTGAGGTTGCCGAGGACCTGCAGGACGCGATCGTGATCGCACGACACGAGCGGCAGCTCCTCCGGCGCGCGGCAGCGCACCTCGAGCCCCTTCGTCTCCGCCTGGGGGCGGATGACGTCCGCCGCCTCCCGCGCCAGCGTCTGCGGCGCGAGCGGCTCGCGATGCATCGACAGGCCGCCCCCCTCCAGGCTGGCGAGGTCGAGCAGGTCGCCGATGAGGCGGTTCATGCGGTCGCCCGCGCTCGCGATCCGCGCCGCGGTGGTGCGCACGCGCTCCGGATCCCCCGCCGCGGCGCCCCCGAGCAAGCGCGCGCCCATGACGATCGCGCTGAGCGGGGTGCGCAGGTCGTGGGAGACGATGGCGAGCACCTCGTCGCGGCGCCGCACGGCGTCCTCCGCCTCCTGCTGCGCGCGTCGCGTCTCGGTGACGTCCTGGAACGCCGCGACGGCGCCGGTGATGCGGCCGAAGGCGTCGCGGATCGGGGCGGCGTTGTTGAGGATCGTGGCGCGCGTCCCGTCGAAGCGCACGATGTCGATGAGCTCACCGGTCACGGTCTCGCCCCGGAGCACCGCGCGCTGGATGGCCCAGTCTCCGGGCGCGAGCGCGAGGCCGGTCTCCGCCCAGGCGCCCCGGTAGGCATCGAGCGCGGCGTCGCCGCCCCAGATGTGGCGGGCGTGATCGTTCGAGCTCGCGGCGCGGCCGTCGGGCCCGGCGATGACGACGCCGACGGGCAGCGTCCGCAGGATGGTCTCGAGCCGGAGCCGCTCGTCCTCGGCCACCTTGCGCGCCTCCACCTGCTCGGTGACCTCGGTCACGAGGAGGAGGACGTCGGCCCCGTTCTCGCCCGGGATGGGCCGCACCGACCAGCGCCACCAGGTCGCGCCGCGCGCGAGGCCGTCGTGCCGGTACTCGGGCGTGTCGGCGGGCTTGCCGGTCGCCGCGACCCTCCGGAGGACCTCGACGAGCCCGGACTCGCGCGCGTTCGGCACGAAGTCCTCGATCCGGAGCCCCTCGATCCCGAGCTGCGCGAACGGCGCGTCCAGGAACGAGAGGTAGGTCCGGTTGGACCACTTCGCGCGGAGGTCCCGCCCGTCGAAGATCACGATGCCGGCGGGCGCCTCGCGGAACACCGCCTCGAAGCGGCGGCGCTCCGCCTCGACGATCACGAGCGACTGCGCGGCCGCCGCCTCGGCGTGGCGGCGGTCGGTGACGTCGCGGAACCGCACGGCGACGTGCTCGAGCCGGCTGCCCTCGCGGACCGGCTGGTAGCTCGCCTCGACGCAGCGGCGCCCGGCGGGCAGGTCCGTCCAGAGCTCGTACTGCACCGACTCCCCGGAGAAGGCGCGCTCGATGCGCGGCGCCATCGCGTCGAACGCGTCGAGGCCGATGATCTCCACGAGCGGTCGCCCGAGCAGGTCCGCGGTGGGGAGCCCGCGCATCGCGGCGTAGGCGGGGTTCACAGCTCGCAGGCGCAGCCCGCGGTCGAGGAGGATCATCGAGTCCGGGGAGGTCTCGAAGATCCGCTCGTGCAGCACGAGCGAGGCGTTCGCGGCGACGAGCTTCTTCGCCATGTCGTCGAAGGCGCGCCCGAGGCGGACGATCTCTCCGGGACCGGTGACCTCGGCGAGGTCGGCGCTCCCGCGGCCGAGCTCCTGGACGTGCTGCTCGAGGCGGCGCAGCGAGCGGGCGATGCGCCGGGTGACGAGGATCGAGACCAGCACCGCCAGCGACGCCGCGGCGGCCCCGAGCCCCGCGGCGCGGGCGATGGCGGTGCGGAAGGGCGAGGCGACGTCGGCGAAGGAGCGGCTCGCGACGGCGGACCAGCCGACGAGGCTCACCGGCACCGCCGCCGTGATGGCGCCGCCGTCGGGGGTCCTCCGCGCGATCTCCCCGCCGCGGAGCGCCTGCGCGACCGCGCCCGTGTCGAGCACGCCGCCCGCCGGCCCGCCCGCGCCCGGCCGGCGGAAGACGATCTCGCCGCGGCGATCGGCGAGCGCGATGTCGGCGCGGCCGAGCCGCTCGAAGGGGAGGGAGAGCTCGCCGAGGCGCGTCGCGTCCACGGTGGCGAGGACGATCCCCTTGAGCTCGCCGCCTTCCCGGATCCCGCGCGCGATCGCGACGCTGCGCGCGCCGTCCGCGTCCGCCGCGCGGACGTCGCTCACGGTGAAGACCGCCCCGGCGAGGATCCGCCGCAGGTCGTCGCGCCCCGCCGTCGAGCGCCCGACGAGCCTGCGGTCGCTCGAGGCGACGAGACGCCCGTCGGGGGTCACCCAGGAGAGATCCCGGACGGAGACGTACTCCTGGTCGGCGCGAGCGAGGAGGAGATCGACCACGTCCGGCGCGAGCCGTCGCGTCGCGATCGCGTCGCCGACGAGCTCCTCCTGGCGGAGCACGTCGCGCACGAACCCGTCGAACGCGTGGGAGGCCGCGCGGGCGAGCTCGAGGTTCGCGTCGAGCTCGGCCTCGATGCGCTCGCGGTACACGACCGCCCCCGCGCACGCCGAGATGGCGACGAACGGAACGAGCCACGCGAGGACCACGAGGACCACGCGCCCCGTGATGGAGCGCCATAGCGGGATGCCCCCCATTGCTGCCGATCAACAGCTCACGCACCTCTGCGCATTCCGTACGCAAGGGTGGGCGCCGGTGCGTGCGCCCGCTCGGTGGGACGGAGGGCGAGCCCCTTCGCCTCGCGAGGTGCGTCACGGCTCCGCCCCGAGGGGACGTCCCCTGGAGCGTCGGGTTGCGCGGTGCGGGGCCGCTGCCAGCTTGTCGAGCAGCACCATGATCGAGATCCGCGACCCCGGCCTCCTCGCGAGCCTCATCGAGCTCGAGCTCGTGCGGTTCCGCCACGCGGAGGGCGTGCTCCGCGTCCCCTCCTCGCTCGTGGACCTGGCCGACGCGCTCGAGCGGGTCGCCGCGATCCTGCGCGAGGCCGACGACCGCGGACAGGCGGTGGACCTCGGCGACGGCGTGATGCGGCTCCTCCAGCAGTTCCGGGGCATGCTCCGCACGGTGGGCGGGGCGCCCGCCGAGGCGTGATTGCGCTGTCCGCCAGGGCTTTCCCCTGCCGCGGCGAACGCCGGCTGCCTGCGCTGTGGCTCACCCGCGCGGCCTGAAGCGCGCGGCGTCGATGATCGACCAGAGGTGGACGATCCACCCGAGGAACACGAGCCAGAGCAGGCCGGCGAGCACGAACATCACGAGCGCGAGGAGCGGGCGTCCCTGGATGAGCTGACCGAGCCCCGGGATGAAGAAGCTCGCCAGCGCCGCGATCACGTTGCCCGTCGATCCCTGTCCCGCCATGCCGTTCCTCCCGCCCCCGGGCAGCATAGCGAGGAGGGCGGGATCGCGCAGCCGAGGGTGGCGCGGGGAGGCGCCGCGCCGCGGCGGCGCGCGCCCGGCGTCGTTCACCCCGAGTGAGCGACGCTGTAGGCGTGTGAGCGCAACGGGCGTGTAGACGGTGTGTGAAATGTGGACGCGTGGAGGTGTCCTGTTCACAGGCCCTTTGGGGACATGGAAAAGCGACGCGCGATCGTCGGACAGTACGCGTCACCGACCGTGATTCGGCCGGGGAGGGGCTCACCATGAAGACGATCGTAGCGCTCGTGCTCGCGCTGTCAGCGCAGGCGGCGCTTGCCCAGCAGGGCAAGGTCGAGATCACGCGCGCCGACGCGGATCTCGGCACCGGCATGCTGTTCGTGAAGGGGCAGGGCTTCGGCGCCCAGGCCGCGACGGTCCTCGTCGGCAGGACCGTCCTCGACGTGAAGAGCCACTCGCCCACCGACGTCGTGGCGGCGCTGCCGCAGGGAATGCCCCCGGGCACCTACCGGCTCACCGTGGTGCAGGCGCCGGGAAACGCGAGCGCGACGATGGACGTGACGATCGGCGCCGAGGGAGCGCAGGGGCCCGCCGGGCCCGCCGGGCCGGCCGGACCGGCCGGGCCGCAGGGCGCGACGGGGCCGCAGGGGCCGCAGGGGCCGCGCGGTGACATGGGACCCCAGGGGCTCACGGGGCCGCAGGGAGCGACCGGACCGGAGGGGCCGCGCGGCTTCGTCGGGCCGATGGGGCCGGCGGGGCCGCAGGGCGAGACCGGGCCGGCCGGCCAGATCGGGCCGATGGGACCGGCGGGTCCGCAGGGCGCGAACGGCGTCTCCGGCTACCAGATCCTCTCCCGCTCCGTGTTCGTGAACCCGAGCACGCTGACGACGCAGCAGATCACGACCACGTGCCCGAGCGGCAAGAAGGCGCTCTCCGGCGGCGCCCGCTCGGATCGTCTCGGCACGCTCGTCGGAACGTATCCGAGCGCGGACGGCCTGGCCTGGATCGGCGAGTTCGCCACGCAGCCCGAGGCGTACGCCGCCAAGGTGACCGTCATCTGCGGGTACGCCTTCTAGTCGGCTGGCGACCGCTCGACCGCGGTCGATGACGCGCGCCCCGGCCCGCCCGCGAGCGGGCCGGGCACGCGCGTCTCGTCATCAGCTCGCGGCGGCGCCCGCCTCCTGGCGCGCCGCGTCCCACGGCAGCGTCACGAGGAACGTCGCGCCGCCTCCCGGCGTGTCGCGGATCTCCACGCGCCCTCCGTGTGCCTCGACGATGCGCCGGACGACCCACAGCCCCACGCCCACGCCGCCGAGGCGGCGACCGCCCTCGAGCTGCGCGTAGCGGGCGAACACGCGGGTCCGCGCCTCCGGCGGCACGCCGGGGCCGTGATCGCGGACCGACACGACGGGGCCGGCGGCGCTCGCGGCGATGGAGAGCTCGACCGGACCTCCGCCCGCGTGCCGCGCGGCGTTCGCGAGCAGGTTCGTGAGCACCTGCTCGAGGCGGAGCCTGTCCCAGCGGCCCGGCGTCGCGGCGGGGACCGACAGCGTGAGCGCGCAGCCGACGCGGGCGAGCGGCTCCTGCATCCGCTCCGCGACCTCGCGGGCGATCGCCGACAGATCCGCGTCGGAAGGGACGACCTCCGCGCGCTGGCCGGGTCGGGACACGTGGAGGAGATCGTCGAGCAGCCGTGCGATCCGCTGGCACTGGGCCGCCGCGCGCTCGAGCCGGCGGTGCTCGTCCTCCGCGGAGCGATTCGTCCGCTCGCGCGCGCGGAGCAGCGAGTCGACGAGGAGCTGCAGCGACGCCATGGGGGTGCGGAGCTCGTGCGAGGCGACGACGATGAGCTCCTCTCGCGCGCGGAGCGCGGCCTCGAGCACGGCGGCGCGCCGCTCGAGCGGCTCCTCGCCGGCGCGCGCCCGCCCGGGAGCGATGACCTCGCAGGCTCCGCCGCGGAGCGAGAGGGTCCGATCGTGGTAGCGCACGACCTCGAGCGCCGTGCCGGCGTCGCAGCCGTCGAGCCCGTAGCTGCACAGCGCGAGCAGCCTGCGCCGCGCGAAGGCGGCGCTCACGCGCGCCTCATACTCCAGGAAGCCCGGGGCGCCGCACGCGCCCTCCGGGCCCGCGCTGCCGGCGACGCGGAGCCCGGTGAACCCCGCGCGGCGGGCCGCCTCCTCGCGCACGAGCCAGCTCTGCACGACCCGCGCGCCGTCGTCGCCGCCCGCCGCGCGGTACCAGCGCTCGTGCTCGAGGATCTCGAGCTGCCCGCGCGCCTCCCGCGCGCCGAGATCGGGCACCGCCGCGGCGAGGGCACGCCGCGCGGCGTCCGCCTCGAGCGGCGCCGCCGTCACCCAGACGCAGCGCTCCCCCTGCTCGAGCCCCCGGCGCAGGAAGGGGACGAGGACGTCCCCGAGCTCTCGCGCGGTCCGATGGAAGAGGCAGACGTGGCTGCCCCACCGCAGCCGGCCGAAGCCGTCGATCCCGCTGTCGGTGGAGGCGTGCATCCATCGGCTCCTACGGCTCGCGCCGAGGTGCCGCAACTCCTGAGGGGGCGGCGGGGTCTCACGTAGCTCGGCGGAGCGTCGCCCGAACGGGAGATGCGCGCGACGCCGGCGCGGCGGGGCCCGCGGCGCTCGCGGAGATCCAGCGCGTCAGCCGCGGGAGCCGCTGCCCGGGCGGACGAGGCGCGCGGGGAGGAACACGAGCGGAACGACGAGCACCGCCAGCACGAGCAGCTCGCCCCAGCCGAGCCGGCGGGCGAGGAGCGCGTACGCGCTGAGCAAGGCGATCGTGAGCGGGACGAATCGGCGCTGGCGCCAGCGCCCGCTCCGGGCGAACCAGGCGACCGAGATCGCCGCGAGCGCGGTGAGGAGGACGACGAGGAGCTCGACGCGGCCGATGCCCATGCGTCGCGGATGATCGACGGGCGTGCCTCTGCGCGCAAGGGCCCGCGCGCCGGTGCGTCCGCCGGTGTATGGGAGTGGAAACGCGCCCGAGGAGCCCGATGCCGCGCCACCCCCGCGTCGCCCCAGTCGTCGCCAGCCTGTCCCACGACGTCTACAGCGCGCTCGCCGCCCGGGCGCGCGAGCGGCCCGGGCCGGTCCATCCCCTCCACGTCGGCGACACGTGGCTCGATCCGCTCCCCGCCGCGCGCGCCGAGGCGCAGCGCGCCGACGCGCACCCGCGGCTCCACGGCTACGCTCCGGTCCAGGGAGAGCCCGCGCTGCTCGCCGCGATCCTCCGCCGGCTCGCGTCGCGCCACGGCGTCGAGGTGGATCCGGCCTGCCTGCAGGTGATGCCCGGCGCGACCACCGGGCTCGCCATCGTGGTCGGGGCGCTCCTCTCGCCCGGCGACGAGCTCGTCGTGCCGTCCCCGTTCTGGCCGCTCATCCGCGGGATCGCCATCTCCCACGGGTGCACCAGCGTGGAGGTCCCGTTCTTCACGCGCTTCGCGGAGCCGGGCTTCGATCCGGAGGCCGCGCTCGAGCGGGCGATCGGGCCGCGCACCGCGGCCATCTACGTGAACGCCCCCAACAACCCCACCGGGCGGCTGCTCCCCGACGCCGTCGCCGAGGCCATCGCGGCAGTGGCGCGCCGGCACGACCTGTGGGTGATCGCGGACGAGGCCTACGAGGACCTGGTGCACGCCGGGGAGCACCGGCCGCTGTGGCGCCGCCCCGACCTCGCGGGGCGCACCGTCGTCACCCACACGCTCTCGAAGAGCCACGCGCTCGCCGGGGCGCGCATCGGCTACACCCACGGCCCGCCAGAGGCGATGCGCGCCATACGGGCGCTCCAGTTCCACGAGAGCTACTGCGCCGCGCGTCCCATGCAGTTCGCCGCGGCCGCCGCGCTCGACGGGGGCGACGCCTGGCTCGCCGAGGCCCGCGCCGCGTACGCCGCCGCCGGTCGCGCCGCCGCGGCCGCCGTCGGCATCCCGCCCCCCGAGGCGGGGACGTTCCTCTTCTTCGATGCGGCGAAGGCGTTCGCGCCGGGTGAAGGGCTGCCCGGCTTCCTGGAGCGGTGCCTGGAGGCGGGCGTGCTCCTCACGCCCGGGCCGGCGTGCGGGCGGGACTACGAGAGCTGGGTGCGGCTCTGCTTCACGGCCGTGCCTCCGGACGCGCTCGCCGACGCGCTCGCCCGGCTGAGCGCGGTGCTCGGGCGCTGAGCGCCCCGCCCCGTGCGGAGCGGTCTTCCGCGCCGGCGCCCGCGCTCCGCTCAGGTTCCTCACCACGGCTCACTCCAGAAGGCGACCGTGCGGCGCGCCGAGCGATCGGAGAGCATGCCGGGGAGAGGAGCCAGAGCATGTTGCGCAGGTCGATGGGGATCGCCGCGCTCGCCGCCGGAGGGCTGGGGCTCGTGGTGGCTGTGCAGGGGAAGCGCTTCAACCGGCGCATCGCGCGCGAGGCGCACGCGCTCTGGACGCAGGAGAGCTCGGGGCCGGAGCGGCGCACCGCGCTCGAGGCGCTGCCGCCGCCGGTTCGGCGGTACGCGGAGGCGTCCGGCGCGGCGAGCCACGCGCCGGTCCGCGCCGCGCGTCTCCGCCACGGAGGCACCTTCCGGCCGCGCTTCGACCGTCCGTGGCTCGCGATCCGCGGAGTGCAGTACTTCGCGAGCGATCCGCCCGGCTTCGTCTGGTGGGGCCGCGTGCGCACGGGGGCCGGGCTCTGGATCGACGCGCGCGATCGCTCGCTCGCGGGCGAGGGGGGCATGCGGATCATGCTCGCGTCGTGCTGGAAGCTCGCCGACGTGCGGGGCCGCGAGGTGGGCGAGGCCTCGCTGCAGCGGCTCCTCGCGGAGATGGTCTGGTTCCCGACCGCCTTCCTGGACGCGCGCCACGTGCGGTGGGCGCCCATCGACGACACGCGGGCGCGGGCGATCCTGCGCGTCCGCGGCCTCGAGGTCGCCGTCGACTTCCACTTCGACGCGAACGGTGTCCCCTCCCGCATCACCGCAGAGCGCTACCGCGACGTGGACGGCGAGCCGGTGCTCACGCCCTGGACCGGCGAGTGCAGCGGCTATCGCGTGATCGACGGGATGCGGGTGCCGTTCCGGCTCGAGGCCTCCTGGCACGTGAGGGGGCGCACGGAGCCGTACGCCCGGTTCTCCGTCGACGAGCTCGAGCTCGATCGGCCCGAGGCGTTCCCGGGCTGAGGGCCGCGCGCCGCGAGTCCGGCGGCTCGCGCCGGGGTCACTCGGTCTGACGGCCGTCCGCCGCCGGCCCGCGCTCGCGGGCGCCGGCGATCCACCCCCGCCCCGCGTGGCGAGAGAGGGCGAGCTGCTGTCTCCGCGCCGCGAGGAGGCGGGCGTCCTCGCCGAACGTGGTCGGGTAGACGGGCGGCACGTCGCGCTGGCACATCTCGCGGTCCACGTTCACGAACGTGAACAGGCACGAGTTCGAGATCGCGCGCACGCTCCGGTCGCGGCTCCGCCGCTCGATGCTGGCCTCCACCGACACGAGGCTCCCCGCCGTGTGCACGACGCGGCTGGAGAAGTGCAGCGTGTCGCCGAGCCGCACGGGGTTCAGGAAGTTCACCCGGTTCACGGCCGCCAGCACCGGCCGATCCGGCGCCGCGAGCTCCGCGCAGATCGAGGAGAGCTCGTAGGCGCGGCGCATGAGGTAGCCGCCGAAGATCTTCCGGGGCACGTTCTCCTGCTCGGGGAACATGCGCTCCCAGGCGTCGGTGACGAGCCGCGCGGAGAGGAGCCCGGTGAACCCGGGCCGCTCCTGCTCCCGGTGGAGCCGGTCGAGCAGCTCGAACTCCTCGTGGCTCGGCGGCTCCTGCGAGGCCGCGACGTAGCGCCGGTACTCGTCCCGGCGCTCCTCCGCGCGGCGCGCCCGGCGCCGCGTGAGCTCGTCCTCGTAGTCGAGCGGCGGCAGCGGCACGCTCTTCGCCTCGTCGCCCTCGCCGATCCGGGCGACCATCGTGAAGTAGCAGGAGGCGACGTGGAGCGGCGCCTCGCCCGCGAGGCCCGGCTGCGTCACGCGGATGCCCACCTCCATGGAGGTCCGGCCGACGTGGTTCACCCGCGCGACGAGGTCGAGGTCGCGCTCCACGTCGGCCGGGTTCCGCACGAGGATGTTGTCCACCGCCGCCGTGACGACCCGCGCCTGCGGGTGGGCGCGCCGCGCGTACGCGAGCGCAGCCTCCTCGGCGAGCTTGTCGAGGACCTCAAGGAGCAGCCCGAAGCGCAGGTTGCCGTGGAGCGGCTCGTCCACGACCTTGTAGCGGCGCTTCAGGGACGGCTCCCGGGAGAGGGGCAGCGTCAGGGCGAGATCCGTGTCCTTGGGGGTCATGTCGCTCTCCATCATGGCTCGCCTCGCCCCGCAGCGCGCGCGGCCCGAACCTGATGGATGCGACCGGGCGGGCGCACGGGCCCATCGAGGGACACGCGAATTTGTCGGCTCGCCGCATGTTGCTTCGGGCGGGCGAGCGCCAGTTCGGACGCACCTTCGCTCACACACAGGCCAGGAGGCACACAGACGATGTCGTCTCGAAAGTTCTGGAAGCTCGGAGTCGTGGCTGCGCTCGTCAGCGCGCTCTCCGCCTGCGGCTCGAGCAGCGGCAGCGGCGCGGTCCGCGTGCGCCTGGTCGACGCGCCCGGCGATTATCAGGCGCTCGACCTCGAGGTCCGGCGGGTGGAGATCCACGCCGACGGCGGTGACTGGATCGTGCTCGGCACGCCCGACGCCCAGGTCGATCTCCTCTCCCTCACCGGCGGCGTGAGCGCCACGCTCGTCGACGGCGCGACCATCCCCGCCGGCAGGTACACGCAGCTGCGCCTCGTGCTCGGCCCCCGGAACACGGTCACGCTCGCGGACGGAAGCGTCCACGACCTCACCGTCCCGTCCGGCCAGCAGTCGGGCGTGAAGCTCACCGTGAACTTCGAGGTCGCGCCGAACACCACCCGCGACGTCGTCGTCGACCTCGACGCCCACCGGTCGGTCTTCGTCCACGAGACGGGGGCCTCGGAGAAGTTCATCCTGCGGCCCACCGTGCGCGCCGTGGACGTGCTCGCGACCGGAGCGGTCGAAGGCAAGCTCACCGACGCCGCGAGCGGCGCGGGCCTCCCCGGCGTGCTCGTCACCGCGCAGGCGCTGTCCGCGACGGGCCAGCCCTCGATCGTGCGCGCCGCGCTCACCGGCGCCGACGGAACGTACGTCCTCGATCTGCTGGACGCGGGCGGGACCTACTACGTCGTGAGCCAGCCGGTGGTCGGGGCGGCGGCGTACGCGCCGCGTGCGAGCGGCGCGATCGCGATCACGGGGCCGACGGCCGTCGTGGCCTGGGACGCGGCGTTCGAGCAGGCCTCGCAGGTGGGGACGCTCTCGGGCGGCATCTCGCCCGCCGCGAGCGTGTCGCAGGCCGACGAGGTGGAGGTGCGCCAGAGCCTCGACGCGGGCGGCTCGCCCAGGGAGCTCATCGTGCGCACGGCGCCCGGCGCGGTCGCCGGCGGGGTGGAGAGCTACTCCGTCTCGTCCCTGCCCGCGGCGGCTTACACGGTCCTCGCCAGCCGCCGGACCGTGGACGCCGACGGCAACGAGACGGTCACGGTGAGCGCGCCCGTGAGCGCCAGCGTCCCGGCGGCCGGGACGGCCACCGCCGATCTCGTCCTGCCATAGGGTGGAGCGGACGGGGGCTCGCGCCGGATCCGGCGCGGGCCCCTCCGTGCGTCACGGCGCCGGGTCGGCGGCGACGATGTCGTAGTTGTGCACGGTGGGCTCCGGGTCGATGAGGAACTCCGCGTCGCGCGGCAGCGCGCGCGTTCGCGAGATGTCCTCCCCCGCGTACGCGTGGATGGCCTCGCGCGACGCCCAGTAGCTCACGACCATGAAGTGCGACTCCGAAGGTCCGTCCTCCCGGTACATGGCGTAGCCGAGGTTTCCCGGGATCTGGCGGAACTTCCGGACCGCCTCGGAGGCGTACGCCGCGTACTCGTCGGCGCGGGCGGCAGGGGTGCGGCCGTGCCAGACGCGGGCGACGCGGGCGCCGGCCGGAGCGGCGGCGCCCAGCCCGGCCTTCGGAGCGGGCCGCGCAGCCGGGGCCGCGCAGGAGATCGCGAGGAGCAGCAGCGAGAGGGAGATGGCGCGCACGGCGGGCCTCCTTCGGTGGACGAGCGCGCGCGATCATGTCGCGGCCGAGGGCCGTGCACCCACGCCTCTCGGGTGCACGCACGGACCGCGCGCTGCCCCTCTTTCGTCACACCGGGTGACGACCCGTCTCGGAGGCCGGAGCGCCCCGCTCGTCGGGGCGGGCGATCTCGAGCGCCTTCATGCGGGACTTGAGCGTGGAGGGGCTCACGCCGAGGAGCGACGCGGCGCCGCCCCTGCCCCCGACGCGCCAGCCGGACCGCTCGAGCGCGGCGATCATGTTCCCGCGCTCGATCGCGCGCACGCGCTGGTCGGTCAGGACCTCGCCGTCGACCCGCTCCGGCGCCGCCGCGCCGCTCGACGGCGTCGCGACGTCCGGCTCGGGCAGCGCCCGGTCCAGGTGGAGCCGGCCGTCGGGGGAGGTGATGATCGCCCGCTCGATCACGTTCCGCAGCTCCCGCACGTTCCCGGGCCAGGGATACGACCTGAGGGCGGCGGCGTCCGCCGCGTCGGGCGGGGCGATGCTCCGCCCGAGGCCGCGGGCGAGCTGCTCCGCCATCGCTGCGGCGAGCAGCACGACGTCGTCACCGCGCTCGCGCAGCGGCGGGAGCGGGAGCGGGAAGACGCTCAGCCGGTAGAAGAGATCCTGCCGGAACCCGCCCTCGCGGGCGGACCGCTCCAGGTCCCGGTTCGTCGCGGCGATGACGCGCACGTCCACCTTGCGCGTGCGCGAGCTCCCCACCGGCTCGAGCTCTCCCTCCTGCAGGACCCGCAGGAGCTTGCCCTGCAGCTCCAGGGGGAGCTCGCCGATCTCGTCGAGGAAGATCGTCCCGCCGTCGGCGAGCACGAACCGGCCGTCCCGCCGCTGCGTCGCGCCGGTGAACGCGCCGCGCTCGTGCCCGAAGAACTCGCTCTCGATGAGGGTGGCGGGGATCGCCGCGCAGTTCACCTTCACGAGGGGACGGCCGCGCCGGGCGCTCCGCTCGTGGATGGCCCGGGCGAAGAGCTCCTTGCCGGTGCCCGTCTCGCCGAGGAGGAGCACCGTCGCGTCCGTCGCCGCGACCTGCGCGACGCCCTGGAGCGCCCGGCGCAGCGCCGGGCTCCTGCCCACGATCTCGTGGAACCCGTGCTCGGCCGCGAGCTCCTCGCGGAGGTAGGCCGCCTCCGCGCTCAGCGCGCGGATCCTCCGCTCCGCCTCGAGGCGCTCGTCCACGTTCCTCAGGATGAGCGTGTAGAACGGCCGCCCCCGCACCTCGAACCGCGAGAGCGTCGCCTCGGCCGGGAAGGGCTTCCGCCCCGGCGGCTCGGCCACGAGGTCGCCCGGGATCCACAGGGCGCGCTCGCCGCCCGTTCGCCGCTCGAGCTCGCCGGTCAGCGCGCGGAGCCTCGCCGTCGCGGGGCCGCCCAGGAGCTCGTCCGCCGGCCGCCCGTGCAGCCCGCCGGCGGCGCAGCCGAACACCTTCTCGGCGGCGGCGTTCATGAGCGTGATGCACAGGTCTCCGTCGAGCTCCACGATCCCGTCCATCGCGCTGCCGATGAGCCCGGCGAGCTTCTCCTGGCGCTCGCGCAGATCCTGCTCGACGCGGACGCGCCGCATCTCCGCGAGCGCGCGGTTCGCGAAGATCCGGAAGAGCGGGAGGAGCCGCTTCTCGGCGGGCATGGGCCGGGTGTCCACGACCGCCAGGTGGCCGAGCACGCGGTCGTCGGGGTCGAGGAGGGGAACGCCGAGGTAGCTCACGGCCCCGGGGAGGGGGGACTTCACCTCGGGGTACAGCTCGGTCACGCGATCGGGGACGTGGACGACGCGTCGCTCGCGCACCGCCGTCTCGCACGCCGTGCCGGCGATCGCGTACTCGTGGCCCTCCACCCATCGCCCGTCGAACCAGAACGCGAGCGCGCGCAGCCACCTGCGGCGCTCGTCGTACTCGGTGAGCCATGCGCCGCAGGTGTCGAGGGCGCGCGCGAGGTTCCTGACGAGCGCCCGGTAGAACTCCTGCCCCGTCGCCGAGGCGGTCCCCTCGACGACGGCGCGCAGGGCGAGCTCCTCGTCGATCCGCCGCTCCCCGATCCCGTGCTCCATGTCCGGCTCCGCGGCGACGGTCCGCGGCGCCGCGCCGCGCCCGGAACATAGCGAGGCCGAGGCGGCGCGCCCGGATGAAAGCCCGTCGCGGTGCGCGGCGAGATCTCGTCCACGACGAGGTCTCGCCGCGACCCCGCCGGGCCGGCCACGCCCGGAACCCAGCGGATTCCCGTGGTGTCGGTCCGGAGTCCGGCGTGGCACGGCGCCTGCGATTCCCCTCCGTGCCCAGCGAGCGAGACCGATGGCCGGTCCACCGGGCGACGGAGAACGACGATGGAGACGCCCACGATGCAGACCCCCACGACGCAGACCGCCACGACGATGAAGCGGCCTTCCCGCACGCCCGTGCCGATGAACGGCGTGGACACGCCGACGCTCTTCGCGACCATCGGGGCGGTGAAGCAGCAGCCCGAGCTCGGGAGCTTCCAGTTCCGGGCGACGAACCACTGGCAGCAGGGCACCCACAGCCGGACCCGCATCGAAGGGTTCAGCGGCGCGGGCGGCGAGCACGCGCACGCGCGCGAGTTCAGCTACGACGCCGATCACCCGGCCGTCCTCACCGGGCGCGACCAGGGGCCGACCCCGGTCGAGTTCCTGCTCCACGCGATCGCGGCCTGCCTCACGGCAGGGATCGCCAACATCGCCGCGGCGCGCGGCGTGACCCTCTACGAGGTCGAGTCCACCGTCGAGGGCGACATCGACCTGCGTGGGATCCTCGGGCTCTCGGCGGAGGTCCGCAACGGCTACCGCCAGCTCCGCGTGAGCTTCCGGATCAAGGGCGACGCGCCGGCGGCGAAGCTCGAGGAGATCGTCGCGCAGTCGCGGGCCCGCTCGGCGGTCTACGACGTGCTGACGAACGGCGTCCCGGTCGCGGTCTCGGTGAACGCAGCGTGAAGTGCCGATGGGGACCGCCGGCCGACGCGCGACGCGCGCCCGCCGGCGGCCTCCCGCCACGCTCCTCGGGGAGATGCCATGAAGCGCACGGACGTGGTCGTCGTCGGAGGTGGGCAGGCAGGTCTCGCCGCGAGCCGCTGCCTCCAGGCGCGCGGCGTGGATCATACGGTCCTGGAGCGCGGGCGCGTCGGCGAGCGCTGGCGCTCGGAGCGCTGGGACTCGCTCCGGCTGCTCACCCCCCGCTGGCAGTCGCGGCTCCCGGGCTTCTCCTACCGCGGCCCCGATCCGGACGGGTTCATGTCCCGGCGCGAGGTGATCGGGTACCTCGAGGCGTACGCGCGCTCCTTCGCGGCGCCGGTCGAGGCGGGCGTCGCCGTCCACGCGGTCGAGCGCGACGGCGACGGCTACCGGGTGACGGCCGATCGCGGCGCGTGGCGCGCCCGGAGCGTCATCGTCGCCACCGGTCACTGCGACCGGGCCCACGTCCCACCGCTCGCGGCAGAGCTCCCCGCGGACGTCGTCCAGCTCGTCCCGGCGCGCTACCGGAACCCCCGGGCCCTGCCCGCCGGCGGAGTCCTCGTGGTGGGCGCGTCCGCGACCGGCCTCCAGCTCGCGGACGAGCTCCACCGCTCCGGCCGGCCGGTGACGCTCGCGGTGGGCAGGCACGTCCGGCTGCCCCGGCGCTACCGCGGCCGCGACGTGATGGAGTGGCTCGACGCGACGGGCATCCTCGACGAGGGCGCGGACGCCGTGGCGGACCTCGAGGCGGCCCGCCGCCAGCCGTCCCTCCAGCTCGTCGGCCGCCCCGACCATCGCACGCTCGATCTCGGCGTGCTCCTCGACGAGGGCGTCCGGCTCGTCGGACGGGTCCAGGGCGTCGAGGGCGGCCGCGTGCTCCTCGCCGAGGACCTGGACGAGACGATCGCGGCGGCGGAGCGGCGCCTCGCGCGGCTCCTCGGGCGGATCGAGGCCCACGTCGCGCAGAGCGGCGCGGCGGCGGTTCCGCCGCCGGAGCCCATCCGCGCCATCTCACCGCCCCCTGCCCCGCGCGCGATCGACCTGCGCGCGGACGGGATCCGGACGGTGATCTGGGCCACCGGCTACCGCCGCAGCTACCCCTGGCTGCGCGTGCCGGTGCTCGACGAGCGCGGCGAGATCCGCCACGCGGGCGGCGTCACCCCGGCGCCCGGGCTGTACGTGCTCGGGCTCCAGTTCCTGCGCCGCCGCAACTCGAGCTTCCTCGACGGCGTGGGCAAGGACGCCGCCGTCCTCGTGGATCACCTGGCCACGCGCCTCGCGCGCCGGTCCGCCGCCTGAAGGAGAGGAGAACACCATGACGACCACGACCGCCTCCCTCATCCGCCCCGAGTACGACGCGCTGGTCGTCGGGGCCCGCTGCGCCGGCGCCGCGACCGCGATGCTGCTCGCCCGCGCGGGGCTGCGCGTCCTGGTGGTGGACCGGGATCGCGAGGGGAGCGACACGATCTCGACCCACGCCCTCATGCGCGGCGGCGTGCTCCAGCTCGCGCGGTGGGGGCTCCTCGACCGGCTGCGCGCGACGGGCACCCCCGCCGTTCGCAGCGCGACGTTCCACTACGGGCACGAGGCGCTGCCGTTCGCGGTGAAGCCTCGCGACGGCGTGGATGCGCTCTACGCGCCGCGGCGGACGGTGCTCGACCCGCTCCTCGTCGACGCCGCCCGCGCCGCCGGCGCGCAGGTGGTCCACGGCGCCGCGCTCGCGGAGGTGGTCCGTGGCCCGTCGGGGCGGGTCGAGGGAGCGGTGATCGAAGGGCTCGACGGGAGCCGCGCGCGCGTGGCGGCGTCGATCGTGATCGGCGCCGACGGCGCGCGGTCGAGAGCTGCCCGCCTCGTGAGCGCCCCCACCGAGCGCGCGGGCCGCCACGCGTGCGGAGTGGTCTACGGGCACTGGTCGGGTCTCGAGGTGGAGGGCTATCACTGGTACTACCGCCCCGGCGTGAGCGCCGGCGCCATCCCCACCGGCGACGGGCGCACCTGCGTATTCGCCGCGCTGCCGCGGCCGCGGCTCCTGGACGCGCTGCCCGGAGGCGCGGACGCCGTCTACCGGGAGGTCCTCACCGAGGCTGCGCCCGAGCTCGCCGCCGCGCTCCGAAGCGCCCGCCTCGACGCGAGGCTCCAGCCCTTCCCCGGGATCCCTGGCTTCATGCGCCGTGCGTGGGGACCGGGCTGGGCGCTCGTCGGCGACGCCGGGTACTTCAAGGACCCGATCACCGCCCACGGGATCACGGACGCGCTGCGTGACGCGGAGCTGCTCGCGCGCGCGGTGGTGAGCGGCACCGAGGCCGCGCTGGCCGGCTACCAGACGGCGCGAGACGCGGCGTCGGTGGAGCTGTTCGAGGTCACCGATCGCATCGCCTCGTTCGAGTGGGACCTCGAGGAGGCGAAGGGGTTGCACAAGCTGCTCGCGCGCCACATGGCGAGCGAGGTGGAGCTGCTCGGCACGCTCGACGAGACCTCCGGCGGCGCGACGGGCCCGTCTGCCGCTCTCGGCGTCGCCGGCGGGATCGCAGGTCGCTGAGAGGTCCGAGAGGAGGCGGAGATGACGACGAGCGAAGCGTGGCCGAAGGGTGCTCCTCGCGTCGGTCAGCGGGCGGAGCGTCGGCGGAGAGTCGAAGCCGAGGACATCCGGCGTTTCACGGCGATCAGCGGGGACCGGAACCCGCTCCACTACGACGAGGCGGCCGCGCGCGCCTCGCGCTTCGGCGAGATCATCGTGCAAGGCGGGGTGACGAGCGCGATCCTGAACGCGGTGGTCGCCGAGGATCTGCCCGGGCCGGGGACCGTCTTCCTGCACGTGGACTGGAGCTTCAAGGCCCCGGCGCGCCCGGGGGACACGCTCACCGGCGCGGTCGAGGTGCTGAAGGTGCGAGAAGACAAGCCCATCACCGAGCTCAGGACCACCGTGACGCGCGGTGACGGCGTGGTGGCGCTGGAGGGGACGGCGCTCTGCTACACGGTGCCGCTGTAGAGAAGACCTCGCGTCTCGGGGCTCTCGCGCGCGCACCGCGCGGAACCGAAGCTCCCCGACGCCGAGGGTGAGGTGGTACCGTGGCCGCCAGCGCAGGCGTCGCCGCGGGCCGGGCGCCGGAGATCGCATCGTGCTCGAGCCGGACGTCACGCTCACCGACCTCGGCCTCGCCCTCGAGTGCGCCGCGTTCGCGGTGCTGCTCTCGAGGGAGGGCGGCGCGCGCGCACGGCGGTGGTTCGCCGGGTTCTTCGCGGTGCTCGGCGCTGCGGCGGCGCTGGGCGCGATCGAGCACGGGTTCGTGGCGGACAAGACCTCTTCGGTCGGCGCGGTCGTGTGGAGCGCGACGCTGCTCGCCGTCGGGCTCGGGGCGGTGGCCGGCTGGGGCGCGGGGGCGCGGCTCGTGCTCGGCCGCCGCGCCGCGCGTGCGCTGACGGGCGGGGTCGCGCTGGCGTTCGGCCTCTACGCGGCCGTGGTCCTCGGGGGCGAGCGGCGCTTCGCCGTGGCGATCGCCTTCTACCTGCCGGCGGCGCTCTTCCTCCTCGTGGCCTTCCTGCTCGCCGGCCGGCGCGCCGAGGCGCGCGTGAGCGCCGGCGCCTGGGGCCTCGGGCTGACCTTCGTGGCGGCGGCCATCCAGCAGGGACGCATCGCGCTCCACCCGCGGTACTTCGACCACAACGCCCTCTACCACCTCGTCCAGGCGGTGGGCCTGTACCTCGTCTTCCGCGGCGCCCGGCTCGCGACGCGCCCGGCGGCGACGCCCTGATCGGCGCCGCCGCCCGGGAGCCGGGTCGATCCGCCAGGACGAGGCCGGCGCGCCGTCCGGCCAGCCGCCGGCGGTGGCCTCCGCCACCCGCTCGCGGCTGAGGGGGCGGGTGCTCACATTCGATCCAGTGCGCGACGTCCGTCTGCTGAGCGAATCCCGTGTCGCCGAGCGGTCGCTCGCCGTGCTGGCGACCGGCGCGGCGCTCGCGTTCTGCTACCTCGCGCGCGAGCTCCTCGTCCCGAGCGTGGTCGGGATCATCCTAGCGTTCACCGTGCACCCGGTCGTCGCGGCGCTGGAGCGGCGCAAGGTGCCGCGGTCCGTCGCGGCTCTCCTGGGGACGCTCCTCGCCCTCGCGGTGGTGGCCGCCCTCGTCGCGCTGCTCTGGAACCGCGTCGCGGCCTTCCTCGACGAGCTCCCCAGCTACGAGGGGCGGCTGCGGGAGGCCTCCGCGGCGGTGGCGCGGCGGTTCGTGCACTTCCGCGCGCAGACCGAGCAGATCGCGAAGCCACCGTCGCGGCCGGGCGCGGTGCGCGTGGAAGAGGGGATCCCCTGGGGACAGGTCCTCGTCGGCACCGCGCAGGGCGCGATCGCGGTGGCCGCGGCGTGCACCGTCGCGATCTTCGTCCTCTACTTCGCGCTCGCGGAGGGACCGCGCTACCACGCCAAGTTCCTCGCGCACGCCGGCCGCGATCCCTCCGCGCGCGCCCGCGCGCTCGCGGCGTTCGAGGAGCTCCACCGCGACGTCGAGCAGTACATGCTGAACCGGGTCGGGCTGAACGCGCTCCTCGGGCTCGTCACCTGGGGGATCTACGCCCTGTACGGCCTGGAGCACGCGGCGGTGTGGGGGATGGCCACCGCGCTCCTGCACTTCATCCCGTACGTGGGCCCGGCGATCGGGCTCGCGCTCCCGACGCTCATGGCGCTCCTCCAGTACGGTTCGCTGAAGCACGTCCTCGCCGTCGGCGGGATCTACCTCGCGCTCGTGTCGATCCAGGGGAACGTCGTCGACCCGATCTTCCTCGGCAAGCAGCTCAGGCTGAACTCGCTCGCGGTGTTCCTCGGCTCGCTGTTCTGGTTCTGGGTCTGGGGTCCCATCGGCCTGTTCGTGGCGGTGCCGGTGCTCTCGACCATCCGGATCGCGTGCAAGTACATCCCGCGGGTGGGGTTCATCTCGGACTTCCTCGCGGAGTAGAGCGCGGCGGCCCGTCCGGCTCGCCTGTCTGTAGCATCAGGCACGAAGGGCGCTCCGCCCCCGTTGCCGGCGCATGCGAGAATCGAGAAGGACTGAACATGCGCAAGGCTTCCCTGTTCCGGCTGCTCGACCCCGTATCCGCGGCCATCGCGCGCCAGCTGGCCGGGCCGCGAGGCTGGTTCGGTCGCACCGTCATGACCCGGGTCCTGAACCGCGGGAACCGCGCCCTCATCGAGGCGACGCTGGAGGGCGTCGCGCTCACGCCGGGGCACCGGCTCCTCGACGTCGGCTTCGGCGGGGGCGCCCTGCTCGAGCTCGCGCACGCCCGCGGCGTCCGGAGCCTCGCGGGCGTCGATCCGTCCGACGCGGCGGTGGCGTGGCTGCGCGCGCGGCGCGCGCGGTTCGGCGGGTCCGAGCTCCGCCTGGAGCGCTGCGCCGTCGAGGCGCTCCCCTTCGAGGAGGCGAGCTTCGACGTCGTGGCCTCCACGAACACCGTCTACTTCTGGCCGGACCTCGCCCAGGCCTTCTCCGAGCTGCACCGCGTGCTCCGGCCGGGCGGGCTCCTCACCGTGGGCTTCTCGAGCGCGGCGAAGCTCCGCGAGTTCGGCGGCATCACCCGGCACGGGTTCCGGTTCCACGAGAACGCCGCGCTCGTCGCGGCGGCCGAGGCGGCTGGGTTCAAGGACGTGCGGCTCGTCGAGCTTCACGGTCGAGTCACGCAGGGCGACCTCGTGCTGCGGGCGTGCCGCTGACGCGGTCGTCGCGCGAGCGGACGAGTCCACCTGCGCCACGCCCGGCGTTGCGCCCCGCGCCGGCCGGCGGCGTGCCGGGGCTCGCAGCGGCGCCGCGCGTTGTGTCGATGGGCGGCTCATGCCACTCTCGCGACATCTGTCGCGTTCGAGAGACGACGAGCCGATGAGCCGACTTGAGACCGGAGCTGCCGCGGAGCCGCTCGACGCTCCGTGGCCAGCCGAGCACCTCGAGGTCCTGGGCCGGTGCCCCGCCTGCGCCTCCCCTTCCCGGACGCTCCTCTTCGAAGGGCTGAGCGACCGGATCTTCCGCGCCGCGCCGGGTCGCTGGACGCTCTGGCGCTGCTCGGGCTGCGGCGCGGCCTACCTCGACCCGCGCCCGGACCTCGCCGGGATCGGGCTCGCCTACCGCACCTACTACACGCACGGGGGGACCGCGCCGCGGGACGTCTTCGCCGCTGGCGGTGGGCTCCGGCGGGCCGTGAAGCGGCTCCGCCACCACGCCCACTACAACGCCGCGTTCGGTTACGCGTTGCGACCGGCCGCGCCTCTGGCCCGGTGGGTCGCTCCGCTGAGCGCGGCCGCGCGAGCGCAGGCCGGCCAGCTCATCCGTCACCTGCCCGCGCCGGCGGGTCCCGGGAGCCGGCTGCTCGACGTGGGCTGCGGCAACGGGGACTTCCTGCGCATCGCCCGCCGCCTCGGCTTCGACGTCATGGGGCTTGACCTCGACGCCGCGGCCGTCGCGCGCGCAAGGGGATCGGGGTTCACGGTTCTCGCGGGAACGATCGAGGAGGCCGCGCTCGACCCGGAGAGCTTCGAGCACGTGACCCTCAACCACGTCGTCGAGCACCTGCACGATCCGGTCGGGACTCTCCGCAGGGTGCTCGCGCTGCTTCGGCCGGGCGGACGGGTCTGGGTCCAGACCCCGAACCTGGACGCCGAGGGGCTGAAACGCTTCGGCGCCGACTGGCGCGGCCTCGAGCCGCCGCGCCACCTCACCCTCTTCGACGCGAGCAGCCTGGAGCGCGCGCTCTGCGCCGCCGGCTTCTCCCGGATCGCGCTGCTGCCGCCGAAGCCAGACGGCGCGTACTTCTTCGCGGAGAGCCTCGCCATCCAGCGGGGCGCCCCCGTCGACCGGAGCGAGCGCGCCCTCCGTCGCCGGATCCGCTCCGAGGCGCGCCGCGCCGACCGCGTCGCGCGGCGGCAGCCCGAGCGAGGCGAGTGCATCACCTTCGTCGCGCATCGCCCGGCGTGAGCGCTGCCGAGCAGGGGGCCGCCGGCAGCGGCTTCGTGCGAGAGCCGCCGAAGCGGTCGCAGCGAGCAGACGTCGAGGGGCCGCGAGTACCCCGCCCGCCGTTGCGCCTCGCGCCGGCCGACGGCATGCTGCCGCCGTGCCCACGCTCCGGGACTGGCTCGCCTCGGGACCCTTCACCCTCGCGCTGTCGTCCGGGTTCTTCGGGTTCTACGCGCACGCGGGCGTGGTGCGGGTCCTCGAGGACGAGGGGCTGCTCCCCGCGCGCGTCCTCGGCTCGAGCGCGGGGGCGCTCGTGGGAGGGCTCTGGGCCGCCGGGGTCCCTGCGGGGCGGCTGTGCGAGGAGCTCGTGGCGCTGCGCCGCGAGCACTTCTGGGATCTCCGCCCCGGGCTCGGGCTCCTGCGCGGAGCGCGATTCCGGGCGCGGCTCGAGGCGCTCGCTCCTGCCGGGAGCTTCGAAGAGTGCCGCGTTCCGCTCGCCGTGTCCGTGTTCGACGTCCTCGCGAGGCGCACCGCCGTGCTCGACGATGGCGAGCTCGCTCCGGCGATTCACGCTTCGTGCGCGCTCCCGTTCCTGTTCCAGCCGGTTCGGATCGGGAGACGCCTGTACCTGGACGGCGGCGTCCTGGACCGCCCCGGCCTCGCCGGCGCGCTCGCCGGAGAGCGCGTCCTCTACCATCACCTCACGTCCCGCTCGCCCTGGCGCCGGCGGGGCAGCCCCGCGCTCCGCATCCCGGAGCGCCCGCGCATGCAGGCCGTCGCGCTCCACGGGATCCCGCGCGTGAGCCCGTTCCACCTGGAGCGCGGCCCCGAGGCGATGGAGCGCGCGGCGGAGGGCATGCGGAGCGCGCTCGCGCGCGAGCTGTCGCGGGGGTGATCGCCCCGTCGGGCGACGCGCCTTCGCCGCTCAGTCCCAGGGGCAGGAACGCTGGCACTTCATCCCGGCCGGCGTGACGGGCTCGATCCGGCCGCGGCTGCGGTCGAGCCGCCATGCCTTGCGGGGGCGCGAGAACACGCACCGCGCTCCCGGCGGCACCGGCGGATCGTCGACCAGCGCGACGAAGTCCCGGTCCGGGTTCGCCGCGCCGGCGGGGGTGCAGGCGAAGCCGATCGCGTGGCCGCGGGGGACCTCGACCCGCAGGGCGTCCACCACCCGGTCCTCGCTCCTCAGGAACACGATCGCCTGGCCACGGCGGTTCCAGATCACCCACCCGTACCGCGGGGTCGCTCCGGGCTCGTCGACCAGCCACGTGTCCTGGAGCTTCCACGAGGCGAACTGGCCGCGCCCGGGTTCGGGGAGCGGCTGCCCCACGAGCGCGCGGGGATCGGCGTCCCTGGCCCGCGAGGGGACCGCGACGAGCAAGGCGGCAGCGAGGAGGGTCGCGAGCATCCCCCCATGCTCGCCTGGATCCAGCTCGATGTCTCCGGGTACGGGTGGTGCGCCCTGCGTCAGACAGCGCTAAGGCCCGATTGCGATCGATCCGCGTCAGTGGACGAGAGGTGCGGATTTCACGCCGTCCGGCGTCGCCGCCTTCGCCGCGCACCGCTGGAACTCCGCGAGGTGGTCGATGTAGTCCTGCCGGTCGCGCGGCTTCATCCGATCCGGCAGGAGATCGATCGCACGCTGCTGCATGCGCACCGCCTCCCCGCAGTCCCCGAGGCCCGCGAGCACGCCCGCGACGGTGTCGACGATGGCCGGATCCCAGGGCGCCGCGACGAACGCCTTTTTCGCGAGCGGCAGCGCCTCTCCGGGGCGGCCGCTCCGGAGCAGGTTCCAGGCGAGCGCGTTCAGGGGCTCCGGGTTCTCCGGCGCAGCCGCGACGGCCCGCCGGAGCGCCGCCTCGCGGCCGGACACGTCGGACTCCGGCAGCACGTCACCGAGGAAGAGCCACGCCCGGGCGTCGTCGGCGTGCGCCTCCGTCGCCTTGCGAGCGAGGGCGGCGGGCTCCGCGCCGCGGGAGCGTGCGGCGACGGTGAGCGCCACCACGTTGCCGGGGTCCTCCGCGAGCGCCTCCGTCACCTCGGCGTCGAGCTTCTCCGGGGGCCACCGCATGGCCGACGCGAGCGAGAGGCGGACGTCGTGGACCTCGGCCGGGAGCATCGGCCGCTCGCGGACGGGGTGATCCTTCACGAGGTGGAGGTCGCGGTACCTGAACCTGCCGCGCGCGACATGGCTCCCGAGCTCCGCGTCCAGCGCGTCGGTCGCGCCGGGAACGGCGGGATCCCACTGCGGGAACACGTCTCGCCAGGCGACGTCGGGATCGTCGCCGCGCACGAAGCGCGCCTGGAGCGCGTTGAACTCCACCGGGTGGACGTTGATGAGGTAGTGCACGAGCGCCCACGACACCGCGTACTGAGGCAGCTCCAGCGCGCCGCGAGCGGTGAGCACCTCGCGCACCTTCCCGAAGTACGGGTACACGAGCGCGTGGTAGTGGCGCGGCACGCCTCCGACCGTGGGCGTGTTGCCGAGGCCGCTCGAGCCCACCGTCTCCATGTACGCGGCCATCCCCTCGGCGAACCAGCGCGGCTGGCGCGCGAACGCGCGCGCCGCCATGTAGTGCGTGAGCTCGTGCGCGAGCGTGGTGCGCACGCCGTACGGGAGCGCGCCGTCGAGCACGACGAGCGGCTCGCCGTGGAGCGTGCCGAAGAAGGCGGCCAGGGACGCGGGCGCGAAGCCCAGGAACTCGTCACGCGTCCGGAACACCACCACGCGGATCGTGCCCGGCATCGCCGGCGGAGTGCCGAACAGCGCCGAGCGGAGCGCGAGGTGGAGCATCTCGAGCTCGCGCGTCAGCTCCTGCGCGCCGCGGGAGCCGAGGTCCGTCGTGACGACGAAGTGCTCGGAGCGGACCTCGCGCCAGGGCACGCCGCCTTTCGCCGGGCAGGTGAAGCTCGTCGAGAGGTGGGCGCAGCCGGTCGCGAGGGCGATCACGGCAGCCATTGCGGCACGGGGGACGTTGCGGCGGAGCATGCGGGACAGCCTACCGAGAGTGCACCTTCCGGTTCAACTCTCCGCGAAAATCTGCGAAACGAGCTGGAGGCCGGGTCCGGGACTTCACGGCACTGTTCGTGAGACGACTCCGGGTGATAATGCGTTCGGAGTGCGGCGCGTGCGGCCGAAAACGAGAGGCAGCGTACGTACCCTGCGTGACTGCGCCGCTGATCTATGATCTCCTCGGAGCCCCATGTCGCGCGCACTCGTTGCCTCCGTGGGCTACGTCCTCATCTATGGTGGTTGTTTGGCGGTGCTCCTCACCGCTCCTGGATTCGACGCGAGCGAGGTGGCCGCCGTTCTGCTTCTCCTCGGTGTGGCACCAGCGCTCGCAGCCTGGCTCGCGACGATCGGCGCGACCCCACGGGCGCAGCCGGTGCACGAGCCAGCGCGCGAGCTCTCGTGGATCGCGCTCCTTCTCGTTGCCATCGGCGTGGGGTTTCTCGGCTACGGACTTTCCGCGGTGAGGGCAGCGGTCACCAATGAGCCCGCGCGATCGGTCGCCATTCTCACCGCCAAGTTGGCTGTCATGGTGTGGGTGCCTGCGCTCGTGTTCCGCCGCCTTGGCTACTCGTGGCGGCAGCTGTTCGAGTTCCCAGGACTCGACTGGATCGAGCTGCGGACCCTTCTCGTCATGATGGGGTTGTTCTCGATCATACAGCTTCGATTCGGGCGCGGTCCTCAGGCCATCGGCACGCTCATGGCCGAGTATGAGCTCTCGGCCTGGCAGGTGATCGCGATGGCGTTACCGGTTTGGGCCTGGCTGGCGGTCGAAGCAGGGCTCGTGGAGGAGTTCCTGTTTCGTGCGCTGCTCCAGTCGCGCATGGCGGCGTGGCTGCGATCGCCTGTCGCTGGTGTGCTGGGAATGTCAGTCCTCTTCGCGCTCGCGCACGCGCCGGGGTACGTGCTGCGAGGCGCACACACCGTGGAAGGCATGGCCAGGCCGCCGGAGGTGCTCAGCGCCGCTGCCTACGCGATGGTCATGTTGTCCCCCATCGGTGTCGCGTTCGGCATACTCTGGGCGCGCACCCGGAACCTCACGCTCGTGGTCGTGCTGCACGGCTGGGGGGATCTCATCCCCAACCTCGCCCCTCTGATCCGCGCTTTCGCGAGCTGATCCGGGCGCGCGCCCGGCCGTCGTCGTCAGAGGTCCAGCCTCGCGGGAGCGCACCGCCGGTTGCGGAGTGCGTCAGCGTCGCGAGAGCCAAGCACGCGTAACTCCGCGATTGACGCGCGTGATGCGCGTCGGCCGTGTACCGCGATTACTCTGGGTCGGGGCGCTCTACCGCGATTACTCTGGGTCGGGGCGCTCTGGGGTCGGGGCGCTCTGACTTCCGTCTGGCGCTCCACGGGATCCGCGCGCGCGGGCTCCGGCAGGGCGCCGGGGCAGGCCCGGCGCGGGCCTGGTCCTGCGGCCTCAAGACCAGGCGTGGATGCGGCGGGCCGCGACCGCCACGCCGCCGAGCGCGGCGGCCGCATCCACGCCGACGACGCAGAACTCCGGGGCGGGCCCGAGCACCAGCTGCCGCTGCCAGCTCTCGCCGGGAGGGAGCCTCGCGAGGAACTCCGTGTAGGGGACTCCGTCGGGCTTCGAGCACCACGTCGTGCGGTCGAGGGCCCCTTCACCGCCCGGAGCGACGAGGCGGTAGAGGCCGCCATGGCCTCCGCCCGCGAGCCGCGCGGCCGCGTCGTGTGGGTCGCGGCGGGCGCCGGAGACGGCGGCCTCGTTGAGCGCCCCGAGCGCGGCGAAGTCGTCCACGAGGTACCAGTCCTCGAACGCGCGCGGGACCGCCAGCCACGGCGCGGCCTCCACCTCGTACACGCGCGAGGCGCGCAGGCCGGGAGGAGCGTTGGACGCGAGGGCGCGGTGAAAGGCGACGAGAGACTCGACGTAGCGCCCGGCGTCCACCGTCGGCGCCGGCCAGTGCCAGAAGAGGTACGCGAGCATGTCCTCGTCTGTACTGGACCGAACGCTCCGGTCGCAACCTCCTGAGCGTCGTACGGTCTCGCGCCGGGAGCGTGGAGGGCGACGAGGAAGAAGCGGCGCCAGCGGAGGAGAAGACGCTAGGGCCCCGGCGGCACCGGCGAGCAGCTCCCGGCACGGCAGCTGCCACCCGGGCACTGTGAGTCCATCGAGCACTCCGGAACCCCCGGCGGCAAGGACGAGCACGCTCCCATCCGGCAGGAGCCGCCGGGACATTCGGAGTCGAGGGCGCAAGGCATGTGCTCGCGCGAGGCGTACGAGCACACGCCGAGCTGGCAGCGCCCACCGGGGCAGTCGGAGTCGATCGAGCACTCCTCGTGCGTGTCCGGCGCGGCGGCCGTCTTGCCGTGTCCCGCCGCGACGCATGCCACGGACGCCGCGATGGGGAACATCAGGGCGCAGGCGATCAACCGAAAGTTCATGGCCATCTCCGCTTCGAGCCAACCCGCCTCCGCTCGAAAGGTTACCGCAGTCTTCGGGGTACGAGAGACGACCTCGAACGCTCATCCCTTCGTCGCGCTCCATGCGAGATGATTGACGAGCCCGAAGTCGGTCGGGCGTGCGTCGCGTGAACGACGGAACGGTTATCGTGCTTCACCGTCTGTGGTCTTCTTCGGGATTACCGGGCGTCGGTGGGGGACGAATGACACGCGATCGGGTGCAGGATCCGGCGGCGCCTCGCGACATCGTGCCCTGGTCGAGCGTCCGGGACTGGGCGCCCATCGCGGCGCTCCTCGGACGGAACGTCGCCGCGCTGCGGGGCGAGGTCGCGGCGCTGCCGGACGGGATCGAGGGCGTCGCGCTCCTCGAAGACGGCACGCCGGCCGCCGTGGGGCTGTGGGTCGCGAAGGGCCTCACGGAGACGGGCCGGTGCGCGCTCACGTGGCTCGCGGGACCGGCGCCGGGGGCGCTCGCGATCGTGGACGAGATGGAGGCGCGCGCGCGGAGCGCGCAGGCGCGGACGCTTCGCGTCGTCGAGCGCGACGCCCCCGGCGTCGGTGCGAAGCTCGAGGCGCGGGGCTACCAGCCGGCGGACGCCGTCGTCGGCATGCGCCGCACGCGCCCGCGGCCGCCGCTCGCGCTGCCCGCCGGTCTCGCGGAGGTCGGCCTCGAGCAGGTCGGGCTCGACGCCTGGGCGGCGCTCGAGAACGACGCGTTTGCCGGGGTCGGATTCACGGTCCCCGTCACCGCGGAGGACGGTGCACGCATCGTGGCGGCGCCAGGGTTCGACCCGAAGCTCCTGCGGTTCGTCGTCGACGCTGACGGCGCCGTCGGCCTGCTGCGCGGCGTCGTGGCGCCCGAGCGCGAGGGGGAGGACGAGGTGGAGACGATCGCGGTCGCGTCGCGCGCGCGGCGTCGCGGACTCGGGCGATGGCTGCTGCGCCGGTGCGAGGCGCTGCTCGACGCGGCCTGCGCACGCGAGGTCGTGCTGCGCGTCGCGGCATCGAACGCGCCGGCGCTCGCGCTCTACCGCGCGGAGGCGTGGGTCGAGCGGTGGCGGCGGGGCGCGTGGGAGCGGGCGCTCTGACGCGTTCGCATGCGGCGCCAGTTCGAACCCGGCTTCCCGCTCCAACTCTCGAGGCCGGAACCTGGTGGCTTGGTCGCCCCTACGTTCCGGCCTCTCTCTTGCTGTCCGAGGCTCCTTGAGCCGGTCGGCAACGTTGTGACGTTCGTTCGCCACGAGTGGCTTCTTGAGGCTGGCGCGGCCGTTGCCGTCAGGATCGAGCGAGCTAGCGACGCCCAGAGTCAGTCACTACGTTCCTTCAGCGCGACGTTTCACCCATGGGGGAGACGATGGCTCAGGCGATAGTTCACAAGTCGGGTGAGGGTAGGGCCTTCTGGATGCTCGGAGGGCTCTACGAAGTCCTGCTGTCGAGCGACGAGTCGAATGGCGAGGCGACGGTCATGCAGATGACCATGCCCGCAGGCATGGGGCCGCCTGCACACGTTCACCGTCGCGTTGTGGAAACCGTGTACGTCGTCGAGGGAACGCTCACGTTGCACGTCGACGGGAAGAAGCTCGAGTGCGGGCCCGGATCGCTGATCCGCATCCCCGCCGACAAGCTCGAGCACTTCGAGCCTACGAGCAAGCTCCGCGTGGTCGTGACCTACGAGCCGGGTGGGATCGACAAGTTCTTCGCCGAAGCGGGCGAGCCGGCGCAGCGGCGCGAGATTCCTCCGGCGCCGACTTCGCCGCCGGACGTGGATAGGTTGACCAAGCTCGGCGCTCGCTACGGTCTCGAAATCCAGACGTCCGCGTGACTCTCGATCAGTACTCCGCCAGTTCACGCTGGCGTCGCCCGCGCGCGCGTCCCAGTCGCTGCCGTTGACGCTCCAGCGCTGACCGACGCAGGGAGGCGCCTCGTCGAGGGCGCCGGCCCGGCGCTGGGACAGGTACGACTTCGAGCCGATGGTGGAGGAGCAGCTCCGCACCGGCCAACTGCAGCGGGTCCTCGAGCCCTACGCCTCTGCCGTGCCTGGCTTCTTCCTGTACTTTCCCAGCCGCGCGCAGCGCTCCCCGCCGCTGCGGCTCTTCATCCAGACCGCGAGGGAGTTGGCCGTACGGGCAGCGTGAGCCGCTCACCCGTGGCGCACGACGGTTGGTGGCAGGCATCAGGAGCCTTGCCGGGAATCGTAGGGGGCGCCGCGACTTCGGAACGAACGCCGAGCCGGAACCCTCAGTCCACAAAGCAGAGGGGTCCCGCCTCTCGACGGAACCCCTCGGAAGAACTGGAGCGGGAAACCGGGTTCGAACCGGCGACCCTCAGCTTGGGAAGCTGATGCTCTACCAACTGAGCTATTCCCGCGTCGCGGACCAGTTTTTGCCGTGAAGGGGCCCGGGAGTCAAGGAGTTCGGCCGGGTGGAGCCGCCCGGGGCATGCGGGGTGCGTGGGCGCCGCCGACCGGCTAGAACGGCAGCCGTGAGCGACGAAATCCGGCGGCGGATCGAGGACGGGGTGGCGGCGCTGCGGGCGCGCTTCGGCGAGAAGCTGCGGGCGACGCCCTCGCTCTCCGACGCCGCGCCGCAGGGGGACGGGCCGCGGAACCGGCACGGCATGCCGAAGGAGCCGCCGGGCCAGAACGTCTTCGAGAAGTCGGAGTGGCCGGTGCTCGATCTCGGCGAGACGCCGGAGATCGCGCCCGAGCGCTGGCGGCTCGTGGTGGACGGGGCCTGCGAGGCGCCGCTCACGCTCTCCTTCGCCGAGCTGATGGCGCTCCCGCAGGAGGACGTGGAGGCCGACTTCCACTGCGTGACCGGCTGGTCGGTCCTGGACCTCGCCTTCCGCGGCGTGCGGCTCGAGACCGTCCTCGCGCTCGCGCGGCCGCTCGCGGAGGCGACCCACCTCATGGCGCACGCGTCCGACGGCTACTCCACCAACCTGCCGCTCGAGGAGGCGCTCAAGCCCGACGTCCTCCTCGTCCACGCGGTCGAGGGCGCGCCGCTCCCGCGGGCGCACGGCGGGCCGGTGCGCGTGGTGACGCCCCAGCTATACGCCTGGAAGGGCGCGAAGTGGGTCTCGCGCCTCGAGCTCATGACCCACGACCGGCGCGGCTACTGGGAGATCCGCGGGTACTCGAACACCGCGTACCCGTGGCGCGACGACCGGATGTGGTGAGCTCGGCTACTTCTTCTTCGCGAAGCGGCGGAAGAAGGCCACGATCTGCTTCTCGGCGTCCTTCCAGCCGATCTCCGGGGCGGGCTCGTCCTCCTCGCCCTCGATCCAGATCCCGCCGCAGGACTCGCAGGTGTCGTAGGTGACGGCGCGCTTCTCGCCGCCCTCGACCACCACGAGATCGACGTTACAGGCCGGGCACATCCCCGCGATCTCGTCCGCGTTCACGTAGCCGCCGAGCGCCGACAGCGCCGGCAGGTTCGCGTGCAGCAGCATCTTGTTCAGGTCCGCGACATCCACCACCCAGACTCCGCCGCACTCGCCGCAGCGGTGCACCACGCTGTCCTCGTGGGAAATCTCGGCCATCTCGACGCTGCACCGCGGGCAATCCATGACGGAAACGGGTCCTCCTTGGGACCGTGAAGCACGAGGATCAGGAAAGGGATCCGAGCGAAGCGCCGGAGCTATCCAGGAAACCCCCGGATACTAGGCAGAAGGCCCGGGACCTTTCAACGGACTTTCGGCGCTGCCGCCTCGCCGCATACCCGGCGAAGGGCGGCGATCAGCCGGCGCAGGCGCTCCGCGTGGAGCTTCAGGGCCACCCGGTTCACCACCAGGCGCGCGGAGACGTCGAGGACCGTCTCCTCGATGACGAGCCCGTTCGCGCGAAGGGTCTCCCCGGTCTCGGTGATATCGACGATGGCGTCGGCGAGGCCGAGCGAAGGGGCGACCTCGATGGAGCCGTGGAGCGGGATGATCTCCGCCGGGATGCCCTTCTTCGCGAAGTGGTGGGCGGCGAGCGAGAGGTACTTGGTGGCGACGCGGGGCGCGACCCCGCGGGGGAGGGGCTTCGCGTCCCGGTGCCGGGCCACGATCACCGTGCAGCGGCCGATCCCGAGGTCGAGCGGCTCGTACAGGTCGCGCGGCTCCTCCCGCAGGATGTCGAGCCCCACGATGCCGACCGCCGCCGCCCCGTGCTCCACGTAGCTCGCCACGTCCGCGGCCCGGATGGAGATGAAGCGCAGCCCCGCCTCGGGCGCGTCGGCGGCGAGCTTGCGCGTCCCGTCGAGGAGCTTCTTCGGGGAGACGCCGAGGGCGCGCTCGAAGAGCGCCGACGACTCCTCCAGCAGCCGGCCCTTCGGGACCGCGACCGTGATGATCTCGCCGTTCACGCCTTCTCCCGCCGGATGCGCGCGCCGAGGGGCGCGAGCTTCTCCTCGATCCGTTCGTAGCCGCGATCCAGATGGTACACGCGATGGACCTCGGTCGTGCCCTGCGCGGCGAGGCCGGCGAGGACGAGCGCCGCCGAGGCGCGCAGGTCGGAGGCCATCACCGGCGCCCCGGAGAGCCCCGGCACGCCCTTCACCACCGCGGTCTTCCCGTCGACGGCGATGTCTGCGCCGAGCCGCTGCAGCTCGTGCACGTGCATGAAGCGGTTCTCGAAGACGGTCTCGGTGATCTTCGACGACCCGTCGGCGAGGCAGAGCAGCACCATCATCTGCGCCTGCATGTCGGTGGGGAAGCCGGGGTGCGGGGCGGTGCGGACGTCCACCGGGCGCGGGCGGCCGTCGCCGACCACGCGCAGCCCGCCCTCCACCGGCAGGACCTGGGCGCCGACCGCCCGGAGCTTCTCGACGAGCGCCTCCACGTGCGCCGGGACGCAGCCCTTCACCGTCACGTCGCCGCCGGGCAGCGCGCCCGCGACGAGGAACGTGCCCGCCTCGATGCGGTCAGCGATCACGACGTGGTCGATCGGCCGGAGCGACTCGACGCCCTCGATCCAGATGTCGTCGGTGCCGTCGCCCTCGATGCGGGCGCCCATGCCGCGGAGCGCGTTCGCGAGGTCCACGATCTCCGGCTCGCGCGCGCAGTTCCGGAGCAGCGTCTCGCCCTCGGCGAGCACCGCCGCCATCATGACGTTCTCGGTGCCGGTGACGGTCTGGCCGTCGAAGGTGAAGGTCGCGCCCCGGAGCCGGCCGCGCGGCGCGGTCGCCTCGACGTAGCCGTGCTCGAGGTGGATCTCGGCGCCGAGCGCGGCGAGGCCCTTGAGGTGCTGGTCGATCGGCCGCGCGCCGATGGCGCACCCGCCCGGCATGGACACGCGCGCCTTGCCCCAGCGCGCGACGAGCGGGCCGAGCACGACGACCGAGGCGCGCATCGTCTTCACGAGCTCGTACGGCGCCTCCGGCTGCACGGCGGCCGGGACGCGGATCCACAGGGCGCCCTTCTCGCCCGCGTTCCGCTCGGCCTGGCAGCCCATGTGGCCGAGCAGCCGCCCGAGCGTGCGGACGTCCGCGAGATCGGGGACGTTGCGGATGCGGTGCTCACCCTCGGCGAGGAGGGAGGCAGCGATGATGGGGAGGGCCGCGTTCTTCGCGCCGGAGGCCTCGACGCTGCCACGCAGCGGGACGCCGCCTTCGATGAGGATCTTGTCCAATTCCACTCCGTGCCCGCGGCGCGCGCCGCGGGTGTTGCACCGCGCGTGACAGCGCGGGCCCGTCGGGCCCAGACCGGGCGTCGAGGCGGGCGGATTCTACGCCGGGTGGGGCCCGCCCGCCATGTGGGCCACCACCAGCCTGGGCAGCCCGGCGTGGTCCCGGCGGGCCTCCGCACGCTCGAAGCCGGCCTGCAGGCACAGGCTCGGCAGCTCGGCGAGGTGGCCCTCGTGCATCTCCAGCACGAGCGTTCCCCCGGGGACGAGCCGCGCCGGTGCGCCGGCGACGATGCGGCGGAGGAGCGCGAGTCCGTCGGCCCCCCCGTCGAGCGCGATGCACGGCTCGCGCCGCACCTCGCGGGAGAGCCCGGCGAGCTCGCCCGTCGGAACGTAGGGCGGATTGGAGACGATCACCTCGAACAGCGCGTCCCCGTGGACCGCCGCCCACAGGTCGCCGTGGGAGAACTCGACCACGGCGCCGAGCCGGGCCGCGTTCTCCCGCGCCACGGCGAGGGCGCCCTCCGAGGCGTCGGTCGCGAGGACGCGCGCGTCCGGCCGCTCGAGGGCGACGCTGACGGCGATCGCGCCGGAGCCGGTGCAGAGGTCGAGGAGCCGCCCGCCCGGCGGCAGCGCCGCGAGCGCCGCCTCGACGAGGAGCTCGGTCTCGGGGCGCGGGACGAGCACCCGCGCGTCCACCGCGAACGCCCGGCCGTAGAACTCTCTCTTGCCGACGAGGTAGGCGGTGGGCTCGCCCTCGCCGCGGCGGCGGACGAGCTCGCGGTAGGCGGCGAGCTCGGGCTCGCCGAGCGGCTTGTCGAAGTCGAGGTAGAGCCGGACCCGATCGCAGGAGAGCGCGTGCGCGAGGAGCACCTCCGCCGTGAGGCGCGGCGAGTCGACGCCCTTCTTCGCGAAGAACTCCTGGGTCCAGGCCAGGAGCTTCAGAGGGGTCCAGGACGTGGTGATCATGCGGGGGCCGCGCCCCCGTCCCCGCGCGCCGGGAGCGCCTGTTCACGCGTCGTCATCGGTGGCGGGGGGTGGGGCTCACGCGCGCCGCTCCGCGGCGCCCTCGGCGGCGTTCCCGCGCGACGCCTCGCGCAGGGCCGCCGCGGCGTAGAACGTGCGGCACGCGTCGATGACGTCCTGGACGTCGCCGTCCATCACGGCGGGCAGGTTGTGCCGGGTGTAGTTGACGCGGTGGTCGGTGAGCCGGTCCTGCGGGAAGTTGTAGGTCCGGATCTTCTCGGAGCGGTCGCCCGTGCCGACCTGGCTCTTCCGCGCCGCGTCGCGCGCGCTGCGCTGCTTCTCGAGCTCGATCTCGTAGAGCTTCGCGCGGAGCATGCGCATCGCCATGTTGCGGTTCTTGAGCTGGCTCTTCTCCTGCTGGCACTTCACGATGATGCCGGTCGGCTTGTGCGTGAGGCGCACGGCCGAGTCCGTCGTGTTGACGCTCTGGCCGCCCGAGCCGGTGGAGCGGAACACGTCCATCTCGATGTCGGCGGGGCTCACCTGGATGTCGATGTCCTCGGCCTCGGGCATCACCGCGACGGTCACCGTCGAGGTGTGGATGCGCCCCTGCGCCTCGGTGGCGGGCACGCGCTGCACGCGGTGCACGCCCGACTCGTACTTGAGCCAGGAGTAGACCTGGTCGCCGGCGATGTTGACGGTGACGTCCTTCACGCCGCCCAGGTTGCCGCCCGAGCTGTCCGCGACCTCGGCGCGCCAGCCTCGCCGCTCGGCGTAGCGGAGGTACATGCGCAGCAGCTCCGCTGCGAACAGCCCGGCCTCGTCGCCGCCCGCGCCGGCGCGGATCTCGAGGATGACGTCCTTCTCGTCGGCCGGGTCCCTCGGCACGAGGTAGATCTTGAGCTGCTCCTCGGCGGGATCGACCTGCGGGCGGAGCAGGGCGAGCTCCTCCTTCGCCATCTCGCGCAGCTCGGGGTCCTTCTCCGCCAGCAGCGCCTCGTTGTCCTCGATGTCCTTCACGAGCCGCCGGTAGGCGCGGAGCGCCTCCACGGTGGGCTCGAGCGACGCGCGCTCCTTGGACACCTTGCGGAAGCGGTCGCCGCTCGACGCGACGCCGGGATCCGACAGGAGCGCGGTGAGCTCCTCGAAGCGCTGCTCGATCGCCTCGAGCTTCTTCAGGACTTCCTGGGACAGCATGGGGGCACGTTCTTAACCGCTCCGGGCCTCGCCCGGCAAGGCGCACGGGGCGTAGGGCGCGGCGGAGCGCCGCCTTTGCGCGGCGTCGGCGCGGGAGGGATGATGCGCGCCCGTGGACGGACGGATCGTCATCCGGAACGGGATCGTGCCCCCGGCGGGCGCGGGCGCGACCGTCGTGGTGGAGGGGCGGCGCATCGTCCTCGTCGCGCCGCCGGGCCGGCGGGTCGAGGGGCGGCCGGGCGACTGGGACGTGGACGCGGACGGGCGGCTGGTGGTGCCCGGGATGATCGACGCGCACACCCACCTCGCCCTCGGGTCGCTGCAGCGGCTGGCGGGGCTCCCCGGGCGCCCCCCGCCCACGATCTCCGATCTGCGCGCCGGCCTCCGCGGCCGGGCCGAGCGCCGCGCCACCCCGGAGCGCCTCGGGGCGCTGGCGCGGGCGGGCGCGCTCGCCGCCCTG
>NZ_JALCZC010000189.1:0-4321 GCF_022690805.1 Anaeromyxobacter sp. SG66 | reverse complement strand
GGTGGTGACGCTCTCGCGCGCGGGCGACGAGCGGATCGCGCTCGCGACGAGCGCAGGCGAGGACGGGCGCGTCGTGCTCGCGCAGGAGATGGGGCTCGCGGGGGCGAACGTGACGGTGCGCGCGCGCAGCGGCGGCCGGAGCGGCGCGTGGACCGGCACGCTCCCGGCGGCCGGCTCGGTCGTGCTTCGGCTCGAGCGCGGCGGCGCGGTCGAGGGGGTGGTGCGGGCGGCGGGTGCGGCGCCGCGGAGCCTCGTCGTGGAGGTGGCCTCGCAGCCCTCCGCGAACGCGTGGCGGACGACCGACGTGCACCGCTTCGCGGGCGCCCGCTTCGAGCTCGGCGATCTGCCCACCGGCCCGGTGCGCCTCACCGTGCGCGCGGACGACGGGCGGCGCGGCGCGGCCGAGCTCTCCATCGCGTCGGGCGAGACGCGCAAGGTCGAGATCGCGCTCGGGCGCGACGGGCGCTGACGGCGTCGTCCGAGCCCGTCGCGGGACGCGCCGCTCGGCCGGCGCCGCTCACCCGCCGAGCGCCGCCACGATCTCCGGCAGCCGCTCGCAGGCGCTGCCGCGCGCGAAGAAGCCGCGCTGCGACCTCTCGGCGAGCGCCGCGAACGGGTTCTCCTCGGGGTTCACGTCGACGAGCGCCGCGCCGCGCTGGAACACGAGCCGGCCGATCTGCATCGGCAGGTTGGTCGCGCCGCTCGTCCCGACGACGAGCAGGAGGTCCGCCGCCTCCGTCGCGCGGAGCGCGCTGTCCATCCGGTAGTTCGGCTCGTCGTAGTACTCGTCGAACCAGAGCACGTGCGGACGGAGCCACCCGCCGCAGGCCGGGCAGGCGAGGCGCGCCCGGTCCTCCGCGCTGAGCGGCTCGTCCTTCGCGCGGGGCGGGAACGCCGGCAGCTCCAGGCGTCCCACGCCGCACTCCGCGACGCAGCGGACGTAGGCCACGTCGCCGTGGATGCAGAGGACCCGGTCGGATCCCGCGCGCCGGTGGAGCCCGTCGATGTTCTGGGTCACGAGGGTGAAGCGATCGCCGAGCGCGCGCTCGAGCGCCACGAGCGCGGCGTGGCCGGCGTTCGGCTGGGCGTGCCGGCAGAGGCCGAAGCGGTACAGGTACCAGCGCCACACCTCCTCCGGCGAGCGCTCGAACATCTCGTGGGTGGCCATCTCCTGCGGCATGTAGTTCTGCGAGCCGACCACCCAGTACCCCTCCGCTCCGCGGAAGGTCGGGATGCCGCTCTCCGCCGAGATGCCGGCGCCGGTGAGGACCACCACCCGCCCCTCCGCCTCCCGCACGGCGTCGAGGATCGCCTTGAGCTTCGGTTCCATTCCATCTCCACGGGGGCCGTCGCCCCGCCCGCTCGACCGTCGACCCCGGGCCGCCGCGCCTCACCCAGCGTGCTGGCGCGCCCGCGCGCGCCCGTTATAACGTTCGCACGTGTCGACCGCCGTGACCCAGGGAATCCGCGTCGAGGTGCAGGGCACCTACCGCCCCGATCGCTCGGAGGCGGGGCGCTGGCTCTTCACGTACACCGTCCGCGTCGCGAACCGGGGGAGCGAGCCGGCGCAGCTCGTCTCGCGCCGCTGGGTCATCACCGACGCGAACGGCGAGCGCGAGGAGGTCGTCGGCGAGGGGGTCATCGGCCAGCAGCCGCACCTCGAGCCGGGCGAGGAGTTCGAGTACACGAGCTTCTGCGTGCTCGAGACGCCGCACGGCTCGATGCGCGGCAGCTACCGGATGCAGCGCCCGGACGGGACGAGCTTCGAGGCGCGCATCGCGCCGTTCCCGCTCGTGGTGCCCGGTCGCCTGAACTGATCGAACGGAGGCTGCGCCCCTCGCCTCCCGCGCCGGCGCGCCTGCGTCCTGCTCGCGCCGGCTACTGCCCCGCGCGCGTGGCGATCGCGAGCCGCGTCAGCCCTTCCTGGCGCGCCAGCTCCATCACCGCCACGACCCGGCCGTGCTGCACGCCCTCGTCGGCCTGGAACAGCACCACGGTCTCCGGGCTCCGCTCGCGCGCCGCGGCGAACGACTGCCGCAGCGCGGCGTCGTCCTGCACCTTCCCCCCGACGACCACGCGGCCGTCGGCGAGCACCGCGACGGTGAGGTCGCGCGCGACCGCCGTGGTCTCGCCCTTGCCGCCCTTCGGCAGGTTCACCTTGAACCCGCCCTCGTCCCGTCCCGCCTCCGCGATGGCCGTGGTGGTCACCATGAAGATGATGAGCAGCACGAGGAAGATGTCGGTGAGCGGCGTGATGTTGATGTCGGCGAAGATCCCGCCGGCCGTCTCGAGATCGTCGCCGTTGCCGTTCTGCGGCCCGCCGATGGCCATCGTCAGGCCTCCCGCGCCGGCCGCGGCTCGGCCGCCGGGCGCGCCGCCGCGGCGGGCAGCGCGTCGTGGAGCGTCTCGAGGAACTCCTCGACCAGGAGCTTCAGCTGCAGGGCGAGCTTCTGCACGTGCACGTTCAGGAAGTTGTAGATGACCACCGCCTCGATGGCGACCGCGATGCCTCCCGCCGTCGCGACGAGCGCCTCGGAGATGCCCGAGGCGACCACGGTGAAGCCGCCCTGCCCGGTGGCGGCCATGTGCCGGAACGCCTGCATGATGCCGACGACCGTGCCGAAGAGGCCGATGAACGGCGCGATGGCGCCGACCGTGCCGAGGACCCAGACGTTGCGGCGGAGGCGCAGGTTCACCTGCTGGCGCTCGCGCTCGACCGCCGCGTCGATCTTGTCCTCGTCGGGAGCGCCGCCGCGCGGGCCGCGGCGGCCGGCGGCCGCGAGGCCGGCGAGGAACACGTCGGCGGCGGGAGACGGGGAGCGCTCGCACTCCGCCCGCGCCTCGTCCAGATCGCCGCGGAGCAGCGCGCGGAGGACCGCGTCGGCGACCGTGCGGGCGTTCGCGGCGAAGCCCCACAGCGCGATGGCGCGCTCGATGGCGACGGCGAGCGCCAGCACCGAGCAGGCCCCGATGATCCACATCGACCAGCTGCTCTTCAGGACTCCAAGGAAGCTCGTGTCCAAAGGGGTCTCCCGTGCGAGGAGACGGGAGTCTAATCGGGACCGGACTTCCGTGGGGCGCCAGGGAGCAGATCGAGGGCTCGCCCCCTCCCGGCTACCGGGCGGGTGGCGGCGCGGGCGCGGCGGGCGCCCTCTCCTCCGACGGGGCCGGCGTGCCGTCGCGGAAGAGGTTCGGCGGCACCGGCCCGGCCGCGCGATCGAGCTCGACGACGCGCGCCCCGCGCGGCGGATCGAGCGAGAACCGCACGCCGTCGAGCTTGCCGTTCACCTCGATCTCGTCGGCCCAGCGCAGGTCGAGCCGCACGCGCGGGTCGTCGGAGCGGAGCCGCACCTCGCCGGGGAAGCGGCCACCTTTGAGCGGCCGGAAGCCGTCGAAGTCGACCGAGTAGGCGGGGGCGGTGCCCGGCGGGACCGCCACGATGCTCGCGCGCTCGACCGCGGCCTCCTCCCCGATGCGGACGTCCTGGGCGCGCCCGTTCCCCTCGAGCGAGAGCACGAGCGCGCCGTCGCGGACCTCGACGTCCACCGGCGTCTCGAGGAGCGGCGCCGAGCCGCACAGCAAGGTGACGAGGTCCTCGGCCGGGAGCGGCAGGGGGACGAGCCGGGAGAGGTTCTCCGGCGTCGCCTCGCCCCGGTAGAATACCCGCTCCTTCGCGTCGTAGAGCTGGAAGCGCCCGCCCTCCGCGACGAGCACGGCGCCCACGTTGCCGAAGAAGTCGAGCACCTCGACGTGCAGCCGGTCGGGCTTCTCGGCGGCGATGAACTCGCGCACCGACACCCAGCTGCGCATGCCCTTCGCCTCCACCTTCACGCGCGCCTCGCCGGAGACGCGCTGCACCTGCGCCTGCGCCGCGCGCACCTGCGCGAGGAGCGGCCCGGGATCGCGGGAGAGGTCCGGCGGCGGCCGGCGCGGGTGGCAGGCGACGAGCGCGAGCGCGGCGAGGAGCGCCGCTGCGCCGCGCGATCGTCGGAGGGGGACTGCGGGCATTCTCGTCTCCGGGAGGCGGGCTAGAAGAGGCGCGCCCTGCGCTCGCGCAGCTCGGCCGCGCGGCGCTGCGCGATGGCGTTCTCGGGCGCGCGGTCGGGATCGCGGGCGGGGTCCGAGCCGACGACCTCGGCGAGGAGCTTGTCGAAGAGCGCCGCGTCCTGCACGAGCACCGCGTAGGTCTCGGCCTCCGCGACGCGGCCGAGGAGGTCGTCCGGCGCGAGCTGGCGCGCTCGCTCGAAGTGGGCGCGCGCCGCCGCCGCGCCGCCGCCCGCCGCGACCGGGAGCGCCGCGCCCCAGGCGCCGAGCGCGCGGT
>NZ_JALCZC010000188.1:0-4390 GCF_022690805.1 Anaeromyxobacter sp. SG66 | reverse complement strand
CGCGTTCCTCCTCGCCGGCATCCCGGGCGCCGCGGAGCACGCGCTGCGCGTGTCGCTCGCGGCGCGCGCGCCCCGCCTCGTCGCGCGGAGCCTCCAGGGGCTCGCCGATCCCGGCGCCTTCGCGCTCCGGCGCGCGCTCGCCGGAGGGGCTCCCGGCGACGTCCTCGCGAGCCTCGGCGACGACCCTTCTCCGGAGGCGATGGCGCTCCGCGAGCTCCTGTTCGAGGCCGCGCCCGAGGCGGCCCTGGCCGGGCTCGCCCGGAACGGCACGCCGGCCGCCTGGGAGCTGCGGGAGCGCGGGCTCGAGCGCGGCGCGATCGGCGCGGTCCTCGACGGGCTCGGCGCCGTGGACGATCCCGACGCCTGGGCGCTCCGCGGGGAGGGGCTGCACCGCGAGCTCGTGCTCCCCGTCGCGCGGAGCCTCGCCGGGCTCGCCGGCCCGCGCGCCGACGCGCTCCGGGTCGCGCTCGCCGACCGCGATCGGCTGGCCGCGCTGCGCTCCACGGCGGAGGTGGACGGCCCGGTGTCGCGCGAGCTGCGGGAGCGGCTCTTCGAGCACGCCGCGAAGCGCGTGCTGCGCTCGCTCACCGGGATCGACGCACCGTACGCGTGGGCGCTACGCGAGCGGGCGCTGCCCGCGACGAAGGAGGCGCTCGACTCGGTGGACGGCATGGACCATCCGCGCGCCTGGGCGCTCCGGGAGGCCGGCGCGGAGCTGTGGCCCACGACCGCGGTGTCCTCGCTGCGCGAGCTCGCGCTCCGCGAGCGAGGCCGCGCGCTCGTGGCGCGGGCGCTCCGCGCGGCGCCCGCGAGCCTCCCGGTGCTGCGCAACGCGCACGCGGCGTTCTCCCGCGCGGCGCTCGCCGCCGCGGCGGCGGCACCGGTGGGGCAGGAGGAGGCGGCATGTTCGATCTGACCACGGCGTCCGCGGAGGTGGACCTCGCCGCGCTGCAGGTGGGCGAGCTCGCGCCGCGGTTCGCCGCCGCGCTCCTCATCGGCTCGGTGCTCGCGCTGCGCCCGTGGCGTTACCTCATGGGCCGGCGGCCGCCGCGCCCGGAGATGGCGCAGGCGCAGATCCTGCTCTGCGTCGCCGCCACGATCATCACCATCGTCATCGGCAACAGCCTCGCGAAGGCGTTCGGGCTCGTCGGGCTCGGGAGCTTCGTGCGGTTCCGCTCCGGCCTCAAGGACCCGCGCGACGCCGCCGTCCTCTTCCTCGTCATCGGGCTCGGCATGGCGTGCGGTCACGGCAGCCTCCCGCTCGCCTTCTCCGGCGCGGCGTTCGCCTGCGTGCTCCTCGCCGGGCTCGATCTGTTCAAGGTCCCCGACGCGCCGGCGGCCCCCGAGGCCGACGCGCGCCGATCCGAGGCGCCGCTCGAGATCCGGCCCGCCCCGGCGCCCGCACCCTCCAAGGAGATCGCCTGATGCCTCGCCGACTGCTCCCCCTCGCCGCCGTCGCGCTCGCCGCCTGCGGCGGGGGCGCCATCACGAACGACCCGACGCCGACCCCCTCCGGACAGAAGAACCTCGCGCCGCTCGCCACCGGAGCGAGCTGGCGGTACCGCGTCACCGATCCGCTCCGCGACGCGCCGTTCGAGAAGACGGTCCAGGTCGTCGGCCCGCAGCAGGTGCCCGGGTCCACCGCGTCGGCGATCCTGGTGGTCGACACCGAGCCCACGCAGGAGGAGCGCGGCTGGCTCGTCGAGAAGGACGGCTTCGTCCTGCGCGCCCGCGAGGAGGACCGGAAGGCCGGCCTGCTCGTGCGCACCACCACCTGGTCCCCCGCCGCGCCGAAGACCCTCTCCGCGTCGGCGCCGGTCGGCTCGGTGTACGAGGCGACCGTGCTCGAGCACGAGGAGCACGCGGACGGGACCTTCACGGAGAAGAACCAGACCTACCGGTTCACGGTGATCGCGAAGGACGTGCAGGTGACCGTGCCTGCGGGCACCTTCACCTGCCTGCAGGTCGCGCGCGTCCGCCTGGACAAGATCGGCAGCGACCGCACCTACTGGCTCGCACCCGACGTCGGGAAGGTCCGCGAGGAGGGCGAGCGCACCGAGGAGCTCGTCGCCTACACGCCCGCGCCGTGAGGGCGTGCACGCCTCGCGAATCCTCACTCCGCGACGGCGCCGCAAGGACGAAAGACCTCGCTCGAGCGGCCGTCGTCCAGGGGAGCTCGAGTCGAGGGCACGGGACGCCGAGCGCCGCGTCGCGGCGGCGATACGCGCCGATATCGCGGCGCCGATGTAGGCAACCGCCCGTAAGGGCTGGGAATTCTGGCGGTAGTAACGTTGACCCCCTCGCGAGGCGAGCCCTATACTTCCGGGCCGTCGGCGCTTTCCCGGGCCCTCCTCTCGCCGAGCGTACCCACCTTGAGCGCATCCTCCCTGGACGAGCAGATCCGGTCGCACCTCGAGACGCTGGAGGCCGCGCCCGGCGATCCCGCCGCGTTCGAGGCGCTCGAGGCGCTCTACGAGCAGGAGGCCCGCTGGGAGGACCTCGTCTCGCTGTACGAGGGGCGAGCGCGCCTCGTCCCCGAGCCCGGCGCGCCGCTCCTCGCCAAGGCGGCGGCGCTCGCGACGACGAAGCTCCGGAACGTGGCCCGGGCGGAGGAGCTCTACCAGCAGCTCCTCCGGGCCGATCCGGCCGAGCCGGGGGCGCTCGCCGCGCTCACCCAGCTCCTCGAGGATCGCCAGGACTGGCCGGCCCTCGCCGCGGTCCTCGAGCGCGCCGCCGGGGCGGCGGAGCCCGCCGAGGCGGCGCGGCTCACCCTGCGGCTCGGCGTGCTGCACGAGGAGCGGCTCGGGCGGAGAGATCGCGCGGCGCTCCTGTACGCGCGCGCCTGTCGCCAGGACCCGCGGCTGGCCGAGGCGCGCGCCCGGGGCGTCGCCGGCTTCGCGGCGCTCCGCCACTTCGCGCAGGCGAAGCGGCTCCTCGACGAGGCGCGGGACGCGGGCGCGGACGGGCCGACGCTCGCCGCGGAGTACGCCCTCCTCGCCGCGCGGCTCGTGGACGAGCCCCTCGAGCACGGCCTCGCCACCGACGCGGTCATCGAGGCGATGGCGCTCGACCGGGCCGCGCCCGGCGGGCCGGAGATCCGCGAGCGCCTGCGGGCCTTCCCGCGCGCGTGGCGCGACGAGGCGCGCACGCTGGAGGCGCGCGTCCCGAAGGCGCGCGATCGCCGCGAGGCGGCCGCGCTCCAGCTCCGCCTGGCCCAGCTCCACCTCGCCTACGATCCCGAGGGCGTGAAGCGCGCGCTCGAGCGGCTCGACCGCGCCTGGGCGCTCCTGCCCGGCGATCCCGCCGCCCTCGACCTCCTCGCCCGCGTGCACGCCGAGAAGGGCGATCACCGCGCGCACGCCGACGCCCTCGCGCGGCTCGCGACCAAGACCCGCGACCGCGCCGCCCTGGTGGCGCTACACCTGGAGATGGCGCGCGTCGACGTGATCCGCTTCGCCGACGCGGAGAGCGCGCTCGACGCGCTCGGGAAGGCGCTCGCGCTCGATCCCGCCTGCGAGGCGGCCGCGCTCCAGGCCTTCGAGCACCACGCCGACGCAGGCCGGTTCGAGGAGGCGCTCGCGACGCTCGAGCGGCACCTCGCCGCTGCGCCGCCGAAGGCCGCGCACGCGCCGCTGCGGGTCCGCGCGGCGCAGCTCGCCCGCGAGCGGCTCGAGGATCCCGCCCGCGCCCGCCGCCACCTCGAGGCGGCGCTCCGCGCCGATCCCGGCCACGCGCCCGCCGCCGCGGCGCTCGCGCCGCTGCTCGCGGACGCGGGCGAGTGGACCGCGCTCGCCCAGGTGCTCGAGGCCTCGGTGGGCCTGGAGCGCGATCGCGCCGAGCGGATCCGGCTGCTCGAGCGGCTCGCCGAGGTCCAGCAGGAGCGGCTCGGCCGGCCGAAGGACGCCCTCCGGACGCTCTCGCGCGCGCTCGCGCTCGACCCGTCGCGGGCCGCGACGCGCAAGGCGATGGAGGGCGCCGCCGCGCGCGCCGACGCCTACCTCGACCTCGTGCGCGCCTACCGCGCCGCCGCCAGCGCGGTGCAGGACGACCTCCGCGCGCGGAAGACCCTGCTCCGCCGCGTGGCGGAGATCCTCGATCGCGACCTCGGCAAGCCCGAGGAGGCGGTGGGGGCCTGGCGCGCGCTCTCGGAGCTCGACCTCGAGGACCGCGGGGCGACCGCCGCGCTCGAGGCCTGCATGGCGCGCGCGGGCCAGCAGGTGGAGCTCGCGCACGAGCTCGAGCAGCGCCGCGACGCGGCGGCGGGCGACGAGCGGCGCGCGCTCTCGGCCCGGCTCGGCGCGCTGTGGCTCGACGCCGCCCAGCCCGAGCGAGCCGCGGCGGCCTGGCGCGACGCGCTCGCCGCCAGCGAGGACGACGCGGGGCTCTGGGG
>NZ_JALCZC010000187.1:0-4438 GCF_022690805.1 Anaeromyxobacter sp. SG66 | reverse complement strand
CGCTCACGCCCATCCCGCTCACGCAGGAGATCGGCATGGCGGCGGTGCCGCAGCCGCCGCCCCTGCCCGTGCCGCCCCTCGCGGACGTGCCCGCCGAGACCCCGGCGGCCGAGCTCGCGGCGCCCACCCCGCCGCCCGTCGTGGCCCCCGCGCCCGAGGGCGCCGCCCCGCTCGCCGACCGGATCCAGGCGCCGCGCGAGAAGGCCGACGCGCGCGAGGCCAAGGCCGACCGCGAGCCGCGGGAAGGCCGGGGCGACCGCGACCGGGAGCGCCGCCGCGACCGCGACGATCGCGGGCGCCGCGAGGGTCGCGAGGGTCGGGATCGGGAGAACCGCGAAGGCCGCGAGGGCCGCGAAAGCCGCGGCCGCAACGGCCACGACCGCGAGAAGCGCTCCAAGGAGCCGAAGAACATCCAGGACCTCCTGAAGGAGGGCCAGGAGGTGATCGTCCAGGTCGCGAAGGATCCGATCGGGACGAAGGGCGCGCGCATCACGAGCCACATCTCGCTGCCCGGGCGCCACCTCGTGTTCATGCCGACGGTCGATCACATCGGCATCTCGCGCCGCATCGAGAAGGACTCCGAGCGGCGCCGGCTGCGCGACATCGTCGATCGCATGCGTCCGGACGGGACCGGCTTCATCGTCCGCACCGTGGCGGAGAACGTGGAGGCGGCGAAGCTCGAGGCCGACATCCGCTTCCTCATCCAGGTCTGGAACGAGATCATCCGCACGAAGGACAAGGTCTCCGCGCCGGCGCTCCTCCACGGCGACCTCGACCTCATCCTCCGCGCGACGCGCGACCTGTTCACCGCGGAGGTGGGCAAGCTCGTCATCGACGATCGCGACGAGTACGAGCGGATCCTCCGCTTCGTGCACGACCAGGCGCCGCACCTCGAGAGCCAGATCGAGTACTACCGCGGCGAGGAGCCGATCTTCGACGCGTACGGCATCGAGCAGGAGCTGAAGCGCGCGAGCCAGCGCAAGGTCTGGCTGAAGAGCGGTGGCTACATCATCATGGACCAGGCGGAGGCGCTCACCGCCATCGACGTCAACTCGGGCCGCTACGTCGGCAAGAAGAACCTCGAGGAGACGATCACCAAGATCAACGTCGAGGCCGCGAAGGAGATCGTCTACCAGCTCCGCCTGCGGAACATCGGCGGCATCATCATCATCGACTTCATCGACATGGACAAACCCCAGAACCGCGACAAGGTCTTCAAGGCCTTGCAGGACGCGCTGGGGCGGGACAAGGCGAAGACCAACGTCCTCAAGATCTCCGAGCTCGGGCTCGTCGAGATGACGCGCAAGCGCGTGCGCGAGTCGGTCACGCGCGTGATGAACGAGCCCTGCAGCTACTGCGAGGGCAAGGGGCACATCAAGTCGAAGATCACGATCGCGTACGAGATCTTCAGGGAGATCCGCCGCGAGGCGGTTCACTTCCCCGAGCCCGTGCTCGTGGTGAACGCCCACCCCGAGGTCGCGCGCATCCTGCAGGGCGCGGAGCGCGAGGAGCTCCGCTACCTCATGGATCGCTTCAACAAGACCATCGAGGTGAAGGCGCAGTCCGGGTACCACCAGGAGCAGTTCGACATCTACGGCCGCCAGCAGCGCGGCGATCAGCCGCGCGAGCGGGAGCGCGAGCGCGGGCGCGGCCGGGACCGCGGCGGTGATCGCGGCGGTGATCGCGACCGCGGCGGTGATCGCGGTGGGCGCGGCCGCGCGCCGGAGGAGCCGCAGGCCACGGCGCCGTCGGACGCCTCGGGCAGCGCCGGCGGCTCCGGCGGCGAGGAGCGCTGACGAGGATGACCGGCCCGGCGGAGACGCGGGAGCGCGTGGTCCGCCTCCTCCGGGCCGGCTGGAGCGCCGTCGGGACCGCCCTGCGGGTCCTCGACAGCGACGCCGTGCGCCTGCGGGCCATGGCGCTCACGTACATCACGCTGTTCGCGCTCGTCCCGGCCCTCGTCGTCGCCTTCTCGGTGGTCCAGGCCTTCACCGGGATGGAGAAGATCTCCGAGCTCGTCCACGAGTTCCTGATCTCCAACCTGGCCGTCGGCGCGCGAGACACGCTCGAGCCGTACCTCCAGCGCTTCGTGACCAACGCGCACGCGACGAGCGCCGGGATCGTGGGCGGCGCGCTCCTCGTCTGGTCGGCGATCTCCCTCTTCACGAACGTCGACGCCGCGCTGAACGACATCTGGGGCGTGCAGCGCCGGCGCCCGATCGCGCAGCAGGCGGTGATCTACTGGATGGGGATCACCCTCGGGCCGCTCCTGCTCGCGGGCTCGCTCACGCTCGCCGCCACCGGCCGCGCGTTCCTCGCGAGCAGCGGCTTCCGCGCGCTCGCGGTCGCGGGCGGCGCCCTCCTCACCTGCACGTTCTTCTCGCTCATCTACCTCCTCGTCCCCTACACGAAGGTCCGCATCAAGTCGGCCGTGATCGCCGGCCTGGCCGCGGGCGTCGCCTGGGAGCTCGCCAAGTGGGGTTACGCGCTCGGGATCGGCGGCATCGTCCGGTACCACGCGATCTACGGCTCCGTGGCGGCGATCCCGATCTTCATCTTCTGGCTGTTCGTCTCCTGGACGATCCTCCTCTTCGGCGCGCGCCTCGCGTTCGTGATCCAGTACGCGACCGCGCTCATCCACGGGGCTCCGCAGCCGTCGTCGCCGACCGGCAAGGAGATCCTCGCGGGGCAGGCCATGCTCCAGATCGCGAGGGCGTTCGACCGGGGAGAGCCCGCGCCCGACGCGGGCGACGTGGCGAGCAGGCTCGGCTCGGGCGCCGAGGAGGCCGGGGAGGTCCTCGCGGCGCTCAGGAACGCGGGGCTCGTCGTCTCCCTCACGGATGGGGGGCTCGTCCCGTCGAGGCCGCTCGAGCGGCTGACGTTGCTCGATGTGCGCCGGGCCATCGTGGGGCGCTCGTCCGACCTCCCCCACTCCCGCGGGCCGGTGGCGGGGATCGTCCGCGAGATCGAGGAGCGGGCGGAGGAGCGCCTGGCCGCAGTGGATTTCCGCGCGCTGTGCGAGCAAAAGCCCTCTGCGCAAGCCTTGCCGGCGGCGGCCTCTCCCTCCGGGCAAGCGGGCGAGCTGCCGGCGCGGCGCGCGTAGTCAGGGGCGCGATTCGCGCCGCCCCAGTGCGCAGAACTGCGCATGCCGTTGGAACCCTTGCTGATTTCGGAGGCTTCGGCTAGGCTCCCCTCAACCTCGAGGGGCTTGCCGAGCCTTGCGGGCCCTCAGCTTTCGTCCGGAGTGCCGATGCTGAAGTCGGATCTCATCAACATCCTCGTGGTCAAGCGCGGCGTCACGCAGAAGCAAGCGGAGTCCACGATCGAGACGATCTTCGACTCGATGAAGGACGCGCTCTGTCGCGGAGAGAACATCGAGATCCGCGGCCTCGGCGCCTTCCACGTGAAGCACTACGACGGGTACCAGGGCCGTAACCCCAAGACCGGAGAGGTGATTCCGGTGAAGCCGAAGCGCGGGATCCTGTTCCGCACCGGCAAGGAGCTCCGGGATCGCGTGAACCGCCCGGAGGCGCTCGCGAAGCCGCTCGAGCCCGACGACGAGGACGAGGGCAACGACGACGGCACCCCGCCGGTTGCCGCCGGCGCCTGAAGCTCGGCGCTCTCCCGGTGGCAAGCTCGCGGGCCGCGGCCAACCTGCCGCGGCCCGGCGCGTTTTTGGGATCGCTCCGCTCAGGCCGCGAGGGCGAGCCGCCCCACCGGACGGACCTCTTGCTCGGGCGGGAGCTCGTCGAAGGTGAGCACCGCGACCTGCGGAAAGCGCGGCGCAACGAGTCCGCGCAAAGCCCGCCGGACGTCCGCACTCGCAAGGATCACGGGCGCTTCGGCGCCGCCGCGTGTCTCCGCGTCCAGCGCGTCGAGCAGCGCGCGCGCGTCGGAGGGGTCGAGGGCGAGCGCCTCACCGGCGAGGGCCTCGCGGATCGCGCGCTCGGCGGCGGGATCGACGAGCAGCGCGGCGAGCGGGCCACCCCGGCCGAAGCGATGCGCGATGTGGCGCCGGAGCGATCGGCGGCACGCCTCGGCGAGCGCTGCCGCGCCGCGCGCGGGCCCGCCGGCCTCGAGCATCGCCTCCAGGATCGTCCGCAGCGGCCGGATGGACACGCCCTCCTCGACGAGCCGGCGCAGGACCTCGGCGAGGAGCGCGGGCGGGAGCTGGCGGCCCGCCTCGCGGACGAGCGCGGGCGCGGTGGGCTCGAGCGCGTCGAGGAGCGCCTGCGCCTCCTGCACGCCGACGAGGTGATGCGCCGCGCCGCGCAGCGCTCCGCCCGCCTCGGCGACGATCCGCTCGAGGTGGCCGAGCACCGGCCCGAGCGCGGACGCGCGGGCGGCGTCCGCGGCGGCGACGAGCGCCGCGGGGCGGCCGCTCGCGGGGTCCGTCGCCGCCGTCGCCCCGACGCCGACGAGCGCGAGCTCCTCGGGC
>NZ_JALCZC010000186.1:0-4451 GCF_022690805.1 Anaeromyxobacter sp. SG66 | reverse complement strand
GGCCCGGGCGGCGCCGCGGGCCCGCCGGCGTCGGCGCCGGGCTCGACGTGCGCGGCGGCGGTGAGGCGCGCCCCGTCCGACTCGGCGTAGACCGTGGCGGCGAGATCCGCGCCGCCGCCCACCTGCGGCAGGAGCGCCCGCGCCTGGTCGCGGGCGACGTCGAGCCGGGTGATGGCGACACGCCCGGCGAGCGTGGCGACGTCCACGTCCCCCACGAGCGAGACCGCCGTACCGCCCAGGTTCGCCTGCAGGAGCCGCGTCCGGACGCGGTTCCCCCGCTTCTCCGCCACCACGTCGAGCGAGATCGGCGCGGCGATCGGCAGGTCCTGCACGCCGCGCAGGCGCAGCTCGAGGTCGGCGTCGGTGGGGCCCCACGTCCCGCGAGCGTCGAGGTCGAGGTCGCGACCCTCGAGGCGCGTCGCGCCGTCCGCGTCCACCCACCACACGTCGCCGCCGCGGATGGCGAGCGACGTCACGCGCACCGTCAGGCCGCCGCCGCCGGGCGCGGGCTCCTGCGGCGGCTGTGCCGGGCGCGGCGGGGACGGGTGGGCCGACGCGAACGCGCGCGCGAGCGAGAGGCCCCCGCCCTCCTCCTCCTCGAGGAGCACGGTGGGCCCTTCGAGCGCGACCGCGAGGCCCACGCTGCCGCGGCGGAGCTGGGTCACGTCGATGGCGACGCGCGCCCGGTCCACGGCGAGCACGAGGTGCCCGTCGGGATCGACGACGCGCAGGCCACGGATCTCGACCGCGCCGTCCGCCCGCACGACGAGGGCCGCGAGCTCGAACTTCCCGGCGAGCGCGTCGTCCACGAGCCCGATCACCAGCCGCGCGACGATGGGGCGGCCGAAGGAGGAGGTCGCGAACAGGGTGACCGCGGAGAGGAGCACCCCGACGAGCGCCGCGAGGCCGAGGAGGGCGATGCCCGCGAGGCGGAGCGCGGCGGCGAGCGCGCGCACTAGAACGCCTCGCCGATGGTGATGTGCACCGCGACGATGGGCTCCCGGTGCTCCCTCGGCGCGCTCGGGTTCGAGGGGACCGCCGGGAAGCGGTGGTTGAACGGCACGCCGGCGGAGAAGTCCGTCGGCAGCCGCATGCCCACGTCCACCCCGATCGGGCCGAGCTGCGTCCCGTAGCGCAGCCCGGCGCCCGCGGCGAGCTGCACGTCGCGCGGATCGAGGACGGTGCGCCACTCGGTGCGGCTCGCGCTCGGCGCCGCCACGTTCGCGCCGTCCACGAAGACCGTCCCGCCCCAGCTGCCCGAGATCGCGTAGCGCAGCTCGATCGAGCCGTCGACGAGCCCGTTCCCGCCGATCGGCACCCAGTCCTTGTTGTTGTCTTGCACCATGGGCGACATCCGGCGCGTGTAGTAGCCGCGCATGGAGATCGGCCCGCCCGCGTAGAAGCGCGCGACGATGGGCGGCGTGCCGGGCTCGGCGAGGGGGACGAGCGCGCCGACCCGCGCCCGCGCGCCGAGCACGAGCGACCGCGACAGCGGCCAGAACCCGCGCACCTCCGGGAGGAGGCGCAGGTAGCGATAGCCGATGTTCACGATCCGGAAGCCCTCCTGCACCGAGAGCCCGACGTAGTAGCCCCGCCGCGTGTTCACCGGGTCGTTCCGGCCGTCCCAGGCGAACCGCTGCTCCAGGTAGGAGAGCAGGCAGACGCTGCTCGGGCAGCCGACGAGGAGCGGCCGGGTCTCCACGTCCGGCAGCCCCGGCGTCGGCGTCACGACGGCCTGGCGCTCGCGGGAGAGCTGGTACACCTCCAGGTTGTAAGAGGGCACGAACGTCCAGCGCGGCGCGATGCGGACGGGAAGGCCGAGCTGGACGCGCTCCGACCAGAAGGCGTAGGCGGCCTCGAGCCCGCGCTCGAGCTCCACCCGGCTCGACACGTCGATGCGGCGCGCGATGGCGGCGGGCTGCTGGTACTCGAGCCCGAGCTGGCCGACGATCCCCTCGCGCTGCCGCGCCCACGGGGTCGGCAGCCAGGCGTAGCCGGCGCGCAGCTCGACCCCGACCTTGCGCAGGTCGCCGAGGAAGTTCCGGTGCTGCCACCCCGCGTTCGCGCGCGCCTCCCAGCGCGTCGCCTCGATGCCGAGCCCCGGCCCCGCGCGGATGGTGCGGAACGGCGCCTCGCGCACGGCGACCACCACCGGGATGATCCCCCGCTCCACGTTCGGCGTGCCGCGCGTCACCCGCACGCCGGCGAACACGCCGAGGTCGAACACGCGCGCCTGCGCCTTGGGCAGCTTCGAGTCGTCGAACCAGTCGCCCGCGGTCACGTCGATGGAGGCCTGCTCGCGGATGAGGTCACGCGAGACGGCGGCGGTGCCCGCGACGAAGATCGGCCCGAAGCGGAAGCGTCGCCCCGGCGTGACCTCGTAGGTGACCTGCGCGGTCCCCTCGAGCGGGAGCACCTGCGCGGACTGCTTCACCTCCGCGTTCGCCCAGCCGGTGGTGCGGAGCGCCGAGGTGATGGCCCCCTTCGTCCGGTCGTAGTCGGACACGCGGAAGACCTCGCCCACCTCGAGCGGCAGCTTCTCGAGCCGCTTGCGGGCGTCGGGCGCATCGTCGAGGCCGGTGACCCGCACCTCGGTGACGTGCACCGGCTTCCCCTCCGAGATCCGCAGCTCCACCCGCACCCGGCCCCGCCCATCGGGCAGGACCTTCACCTCCTCGACGCGCGCCTCGTAGTAGCCGCGCTCGCGGTAGTAGGCCTCGATCCGGCGCCGGTCGACCGCCAGCGCGTCGGGATCGAGGCGGAAGCCCTGGCGCGCGACGAGCCCGGTGACGCCCGGCGGCGCGGCCGGCTCCTGCGTCGCGAGCTTCGCCTTGATGTCCGCGGCGTCGAGCGCCTTCACGCCCGTGAGCTCGACCTTCGTGACGATGGGCTCGCTGGCGGTGCCGCGACCGCGAAGGCAGCCGGACGCGCCGAGCGCGAGGAGCGCAACGAGGACGACGAGCGCGGGGGCGGCGCGGCGCACCATGGGGCCCCGGGATTATGGCCCACCCCGGCGGGCACCGCCGGCATGTTTCGGGCGCCTGGCGGCGCGCCCGATGGGGGTTGCCGCTCGGTGACTGCGCGCCTACCCGGGCGCGGAGAGGAGCAACCCGAGGTTGCGCTCCTCCCACGCCTTCGCCCGCGTGAAGTCCGGGTACGCGCGCTCGCGCCGGCGGAACTCCGCGCCGTGGACGACGCGGCGCCCGTTCACCTCCCGCGCCGGCACCGCCTGGTGGAGCATCTCGTGGAACACCACCATCGCCACGTAGAACTCGGGCACCTCGGGGCGGTCCAGCGTCGGGTGGATGCGGATGATGCGCGCGTCCTGCACGTACACCCCGGTCTTCACGGTGCGGCGCCGTCGCCCGCCGCGGACCGGCCCCCATCCGATGCGCGCCTCGATGGCGCCGGCGAAGTGGGCCCCGTTGAGCCGCTCGTAGATCGCCTGGAGATCATGGGCGCGACCGCGCGGCTGCAGCCGATCGGCGCGCGGGACTGCGATGCGCGCGCGGTTGTGTCGGACGAAGGCGTCGATGCGGGAGCCGGCCTCGCGCCGGCGGGCCGCGGCGCCGCGCGCGGGGCCCGCGAACGCGGCGAGGGCCCGGACGACGTCCCCGGGGGCCTCGAGGAACATGTGGTGGACGCGGTAGTGCAGCCCCGCCGGGCCGCGCCGGAACGACACCATGGTCGAGCGGTTGTCGTGCACGGTGAGGCGCACGCGCTCGGCCAGGATGTCGGCGAGCGAGTCGGCGAGCCGGCTCGCGGCGGAGAGCTTGGCCTCGCGCGTCGCACGGCGCGCGTCGAAGAGCTCGAGCTGTCGGTTGGCCTGCGGGGGACGGGGCACGGGCGGGCCCGATCCTACGGAGGGGGGCTCCCGCCATCAAGGGCCGCCCCCACGACCGGCGCGGCTCACGGGTGTCGTGCGGGCGGACGGGCAGGGCCTCGGCCGGTGCGGGCGCCCTGAACCCCGAAGACTCAGCCCTCCGTCCCCTCTTCCTCCGCGAGCAGCCGCTCGACGCGCTGCGGCTCGCTCCGGAGCAGGAGGACCTTTTCCTGGCTGTAGGTGACCGCGCCCGGGGCGGCGCCCTTCTGCTTGCGGACGAACTTCGCGCGCGTGTAGGCCACGTCGGCCTGCGGCTCGCCGCGGGCATCGGAGAAGTGCACGGCGAGGTTCGCGGCGTCGAGGAGCGTGTCCTGGTCCGGCCCGCGGCCCTTCTCCAGCCGCACCACGACGTGCGCGCCGGGGATCCCGCGCGCGTGCAGCCAGAGGTCGTTGCCGCGCGCGACGCGGAGCGTGAGCCGGTCGTTCTCGGCCGCGCCGCGGCCGACGAGGATCGCGGCGCCGCTCGCGGAGCGGAACGCGCGATAGGGGACCGCCTCCTCGCGGGCGCGCGCGCGCTCCGCGGCGCTCCGGGAGCGCGCGGGCTGCTGCGGCCGCGGGCCCGCCCCCA
>NZ_JALCZC010000185.1:0-4462 GCF_022690805.1 Anaeromyxobacter sp. SG66 | reverse complement strand
CGAAGCGCGGGAGGGGCGAAGCCCCTCCGGCGGGGAACCTGCGCGCACCCGCGAAAGCGGGCGCGCAGGTTCACGGGCCCCGCCGAGCAGGGGTGGGGCCCCAGCGGCTTCGCCGCTGGGGCGGGGACGCAGTCCCCGTTAGATCGACATCAATGCGCGGCCTGCTGACCGGCGTCCGCCGCGGCGGCGCTCGGGACGGCGTGCCCTGCACGGAGCTCGGGCAGCTCCGCCACGATCACGCGGCCGCGCCCCTCGCGCTTCGCGGCGTAGAGCGCCGAGTCCGCTGCGCCGACGAGGGCCTCCGCGGCGTCCTCGCGGAGATCGTCACACAGGCAGGCCACCCCGAACGACGCGCCCACGTGGATCCGCTTCCCGCCGATCTCGAGCTCGGTCTCGCGCAGGCGCGCGCAGGCGCGCTCGGCGAACACCCGTCCCTCCTCGGCGGAGGTGTGCGGCAGGAGGATGACGAACTCGTCGCCGCCGTAGCGCGCCCCGAAGTCGGTCTCGCGCAGCTCCTCGCGGATCACCGCCGCGACCGCGGCGATCGCGCGGTCGCCGGCGGCGTGGCCGAGCTCGTCGTTGATCGGCTTCAGCTGATCCATGTCGGCCATCACGCAGGTGAGCGGCGTGTGATAGCGGAGCGCGCGCTTCACCTCCTCCTCCACGCGCGCGCGGAACGCGCGGAGGTTGGCGAGGCCGGTGAGCGCGTCCGTCTGGGCGAGCTCGCGCAGCGCGGTCTGGCTGCGCATGAGCCGTAGCGTCCGCTCGACGCGCGCGCGCAGCTCGCGCTCGGAGAAGGGCTTCTGGAGGTAATCCACCGCGCCGAGGTCGAGGCTGCGCACCTTCACCGCGTCGTCGCCGTGGCCCGAGACGAAGATGACGGGGATGTCGTTCGTCGCGGTGTCCGCGCGCAGCCGCTCGAGCGCCTGGAGCCCGTCGAGTCGCGGCATGAACAGATCCATGAGCACGACGTCCGGGTGCTCCGCGCGCGCGACCTCGAGCGCCACCTCCCCGTCCTCGGCCAGCAGGACCTCGTACTCCGGCTCGAGCACCTCGGTCAGCACCTCGCGCGCGTCCGCCTCGTCGTCGACGACGAGCAGCCGCGGGCGCGTCCCGGAGGGACGGGGCCGGCGCGCGGGGCGGGCGTCCGGCGCCGCGCGCACCGTCCGATCGAGGTCGTCCGCGACGCGGCGCAGGCGCGAGATCTCGCCGCGGTGCGCGTCGGCCTGCGCGGCGTCCGCCGCGAGCAGCTCCGCCGCGGAGCGGAGCTCGGCGGCCGCGGAGGCGAGGAGGGCGTCGCGGCGGTGGGTCGTCTCGCGGAGCCGGCGGTTCGCGTCCGCCAGATCCGCGAGGCCGCTCGGGAGCGCCTCGCGGAGGCGACGCGCCCGCTCCTCCGCGGGCAGGCCCGAGGCGGCGTCGATCGCGGCGAGCAGCGGCGCGAGCGGGTCGCGCGCGGTCTCGCCCACATCGGCGGCTTTCGGGTCCTGTGGCTTCACGGCCGGCGTTCGTCCGTTCGGGTCGTTCAAATGTAGTGGGGGCGAAGCAGAACGGCAGGCCTGACCCCTGCCGCAGACGCGCGGGTGACGCCTGCCCCCCCGGCGAGCGTCAGCCCGATCGGCGGGAGCTCGCGGGGCTCGTCCGCCATCAGTGCATCCAAGCGTACAGCGCGGCCGCGAGAGGGATCCACGGTATCCCCAGGAGGGCTGCCAGCGCGATCTTGAGCGCGCGGCGACTGCGCGGGGAGAGGCGGGTGGTGCCGGGGAGGGTGATGACGGCGCGAGAGGTCACGCGACGCAGGACAGCAAGGGCGGTGCCGCGGGCCTGCGGCGCGCCCGGCGCGTGGAAGGTCGCGCGATCCCGAGGCGTTCGTGCGCGACCGCCGGGCGCGCGTGTCCTCCGCGCCACACGGCCGGGAAGAATTTCCGCCCACGCGCGGGAGCGGTCCGGAATATTTTGTGCGACGGAGGACCGCGAGATGGCCGGCGTCGTCGAGATCTACGGCAAGGATTCATGCCCCTACACCAGCGCCGCGCGTGAGGATCTCGGCGCCCGTGGTGTGGAATTCACCTACTTCGACGTGAAGAAGGACGCCGCCGCGATGAGGCGGTTCCTCGAGCTCTCCGGCGGCGATCGCCGGGTGCCGCTGATCGTCGACGCGCGCGGGCGCGTGTCGGTGGGTTTCGGCGGAAGCTGAGGGGTGTGACGCTCCCGGTCGGGAGCGAGGAGAAGAGATCGTCGCGCCCTCGAAGGCGCAGGAGCCCGGAGTCGAGGCGGGCAAGCGCAGCGAACGAGGACGCCCCCGGGATCGTGCGCCGCGCTCAGCGCCCGTAGATGGCGCGCTTGCCGCCGCGGAAGCCCGGGCCGCCCACGAACTGAGGCGGCGGGCGCTCCAGCATGAACTGGAACCACTGCTCGCCGTACACCTTGCCGAGCTTCAGCTTCTTCCCGTTCTGGAGCAGCTGGAGGGAGCCCTTCAGCTTCTCGTCGGACGGGTTCGCCTGCACGGCGCGCCCGAGCACCGCGATCGCGTCCTCGTGCCGGCCGAGCTCCTCGAGGATCCAGGCGTACGCCGACCAGAGCACGCCCTCCTTCTTGTTCGTCTTCACCGCGTCCTCGAGGACGCGCTTCATGCCGTCGAGGTCACGCCGCTTGTAGCGGACGACGCCCAGCATCCCGCGCGCGATCCAGTTGCGCGAGAAGCTCTTCTCGAGGTGGGGGAGGGCGGCGTCGAGGTCCTGGCGGATGAAGAGCAGGATCCCGATGTTCGAGTGGAGCTGCGAGGCGACGAGGAACTGCCACGGCGCGAGCCGGAACCCGCCCTGAAGCGTCTGCACCGCCTTGTCGAGCTTCTGGGCGCGGACGTCCGCCTGCATCCCGTCGAAGACGGACTCGAGCTGCTTCCACGTCCGCCGCGCGAGGACGAAGTAGGCGATGGTCGCGGCGAGCAGGGCGGGGAACACGGCGGCGGCCCAGCCGAAGCTGGTCCCGATCGCGATCGCGGCCCCGACGACGAGCCCGATCCCCAGGCTGATGAGGAGGTTGTACATGACGTTCCCGGTGGAGGTGCGGGGTACGGATACACGTGGCCGCGCCCCTGCGGCAAGGGAAAACGCGGGCGCGCGGGGCCCCGCGAATGGCCCTCCCCGGACTCGAACCGGGACGGGGGATCACCCCACTCGATTTTGAGTCGAGCGCGTCTACCGTTTCGCCAGAGGGCCGATGGCGCCGCGGAACCTAGCAGAAAAATGGATTGGGCGCATGACCGGGGGTCTATAATGCCGGCCAAAGCTCGATTTTGCGCGGTGAGCAAACTGCGCAATCGATCCCGACAGGAGACGCCCGATGGCCCGCCCGCCCGCCCAGACCTCGCTCGACGCCGCAGTTCGCGCGGCGATGGAGCCCGTCGTGAAGCGCGCATCCGCCGCGATCGCGCGCGCCGTAGCGGAGATGGCCGCGTCCCGGCTCGAGGCCGAGCTCGAGGCGGAGGTCGCGCGCAAGGGCGGCAGGGGCCGCCGTCGCCGCTCCGTGAACGGCGCGTCGTCGCGCCCGCGCGGAGAGATCACCCGCTGGGCTGCCGATCGGCGCGCGCGGCGCGTCCCCAACTTCGTCATCGACATGACGGGCCTGAAGACGAAGAAGCAGATCGTCGCGAAGTTCGGCGACGGCGTGGTCTTCGAGAAGGGCAAGCCCGCGCCCAAGCCGAAGGCGTAGCGGCGCACGGGGTCCGCGGGTGCGCCCCCGGACGCCGTGAAGACTCCGGACCGTCGCGAGAGGTGCCGTCGTCGCGCTCGCAGCCGGCGCGTGTCGCGGTCCGGTGATCTCTTCCTCAGGCGCTGTCCTTCTTCGCGACGGGCTTCGCGGGCGCGGCGGCGCTTCCCGCGTCCGTCTTGGCGGCGGGGGCCGCCTGGGCGCCCTCCGGCTTCGGGCCGGTCCCGGTCGGCGCCTCCGGCTTGGTCTTGGGCGACGCGTAGAGATCCGAGTACCAGCCGCCGCCCTTGAGCTGGAAGCTCGTGCGCGAGATGAGCCGCGCGAGCTTCGGCGCCCCGCACTCGGGGCAGGCCGCCGGCGCGGGGTCCGACATCCGCTGCATCACCTCGGTGAGGCGCCCGCACTCCTCGCAGACGTATTCGTAGATGGGCACGACGAGATCCTAGCGCGGCATCGTGCGGCTAGCCGCGCCGCGGTGGCCGGCCGCCGCCGCGCGGGCCGGGGCCACCCCGAGGCTTTCCGCCCGGGCGGGTGCGCGGTCCGAAGCCGGAGCGAGGGCCGGGGCCGGTGCGAGGGCCGGGGCCGGAGCGAGGGCCGGGGCCGGTGCGAGGGCTGGGGCCGGTGCGAGGGCTGGGGCCGGTGCGAGGGCCCGCGCCGGAGCGAGGGCCACCGGGGCCGGTGCGGGGGCCGAAGCCGGAGCGAGGCCCGAAGCCGGAGCGCGGTCCACCGGGGCCGGTGCGGGGGCCAGGGCCGG
>NZ_JALCZC010000184.1:0-4544 GCF_022690805.1 Anaeromyxobacter sp. SG66 | reverse complement strand
GCGCCGAGCCGGTAGAGGCGGGTCCGCTCCGCCGCGCGCGCGGCGTGGAGCGGGTCCTCGCGATCCTGGACCCGCGGATGCGCCGGGCGCGTCTCGCGCACGTCGCGGACCACGAGCCCCGCGGCGACGGCGAGCGCCTCGACGGCGCCGGGGGGCCGGAGCCCGAGCCGCTCGGCGAGATCCGAGATGACGATCCAGGCCTCGCCGCCCGGCGCGAGCCGCGCGGGCAGCGTGCGGAGGAGCCGGTCGAGGAACCTGCCGCCGGGGTCGTACACCGCGCGCTCCAGGGGCGAGGCCGCCTCGGCGGGCAGCCAGGGCGGATTCGAGACGACGAGCTCGACCGGCGCGCCGTCCTCGGGGAAGAGATCCGCCTGCACCACCTCGACGCGATCCGCGAGCCCGAGCCGCGCCGCGTTCTCGCGGGCGCACGCGACCGCGGCGGGCTCGACGTCGGTCGCGACGACCCGCGCGCCGGCGCGGGCGAGGACGAGCGCCAGCACGCCCGTGCCGGTGCCGACGTCGTAGGCCCGCTTCCCCGCGACCGGCCACTCGGCGGCCGCGGCGGCGACGAGGTCCACGTACTCGGCGCGCACCGGAGCGTAGACGCCGTAGCGCGGGTGGACGCGCGCGCCGAGGGCCCGCACCTCGACGCCGCGCCGCCGCCACTCGTGCGCCCCGACGATCCCGAGCAGCTCCCGCAGCGGCAGGAGCCCGGGCCCCTGCGGCATGGGGCCGAGGGCCTCCTCGCAGGCGGAGGCCACGTCCGGCGCCCGGGGGAGCGCGACGCGCCAGCCCGCCTCGACCGGTACGACGAGGCGGGTGAGCACCTCGTGCTCGAGCCGCTTCAGCGCGCGCTCCCGCCGGAACTCCGACGCAAGGTCCTGGGTGGGGGGAGTGAGCGGGAGTGCGGGCCGCCGGGCGCCGGGCGCAGGGCGGCCGCGCCGTCTGGCGCCGGAGGGGGCCTGGTCGGGGCGGGCGAGCCGCCGCGCCATGGCGGTGAGGAGCTGTCGCGCATTGTGATAATCGCCCTCGTACACGAGGGCCTCCCCGCTGCTGGCGCGCGCGACGGCGGCCGCGGCGGTGGTGCGGTCGTCGGCGGCGCCCGCCCGCGCCGGCGCAGGCACGAGCTGCGAGAGCCACGCGGCCCGGCGCTCACCGGACGGGGTGCGCCAGATCAGCAGAGGGGGCGAGATCACCGGGGAAGCTCGTTGCGGCACCGTTCCACGAGGCGGCGTTCGGTCGGCCAGTTAAGTTATGTCGCGACATGTCATCACCCGAGACCGATCTTCCCGTCCCGGCGCCGAGCGCCAACAACCTGAGCTTCGTCGAGAAGCTGTACTACGAGTGGCTCGCCGAGCCCAGCGCGGTGGACGAGCGCTGGCGCAGGTACTTCGAGGCGCTGCCGGCCTCCCCGGGCAGCGAGCCGGCGCCGGAGGCGTTCGCGCCTCGGCGGCCGAACGGGGCCGCGCACGCCGCCCCTGCTGCTGCGGCGACCGCATCGGCGGACGCCGCGTTCCAGGCGCGGGTGGACCGGCTCGTCACCGCGTACCGCGAGTACGGCCACCTGCGGGCCGACCTCGATCCCCTGGCGCTCACCCGCCGCGCGGAACGCTTCTCGCTCGCGGCGTTCGGGCTCTCCGAGGCGGACCTCGACCGGCCCGCGGCGGACCCGGAGGGGCACCGCGGCGACACGCTCCGCCAGCTCGTGGCGAGGCTGGAGGAGACCTACTGCCGGACGATCGGCGTCGAGCTCGCGCACATGCACGACGCCGACCTGCGCGGCTGGCTCGAGCAGCGGATGGAGCGCACGCGCAACCGCGTGTCGCTCGACGCTGGGGTGAAGAAGCGGCTGCTCGAGAAGCTCGTCGAGGCGGAGACGCTCGAGCAGTACCTCGGGACGAAGTTCCTCGGCGCGAAGCGCTTCAGCGTGGAGGGCGCCGAGGGGCTCCTGCCGCTCTTCGAGCTCGCGGTGGATCGGGCCATCGGCCACGGGGTGCGCAACGTCGTCATCGGCATGGCGCACCGCGGGCGGCTCAACGTGCTCGCCAACGTGGTCGGCAAGCCGCTCCGCGACATCTTCGCCGAGTTCCGCGACGCAGCCATCGTGAACGCCGGCGGGGGCGACGTGAAGTACCACCTCGGCTACTCCTCGGACCGCGAGAGCGCCGAGGGCGTCCTCGTGCACCTGTCGCTCGCGTTCAACCCGAGCCACCTCGAGTGGATCGACACGGTGGTGCAGGGGCGGGTGCGCGCGAAGCAGGATCGCTACAGCGACACCGGGCGCCAGCGCTCGCTGCCCATCCTCGTCCACGGCGACGCGGCGTTCGCGGCCCAGGGCGTCGTCGCCGAGTCGCTCCAGATGTCGGAGCTCGAGGCGTACACGGTGGGCGGCACGATCCACGTCATCGTGAACAACCAGGTCGGCTTCACGACCTCGCCCCGCGACGCGCGCTCGACGACCTACAGCACCGGCCCCGCGCGCATGCTGCAGATCCCCATCATCCACGTGAACGGCGAGGACATGGAGGCGGTCGCCCAGGCGGTGCTGATCGCCGTCGACTTCCGCCAGCGCTTCCACCGGGACGTGGTGATCGACCTGTGGACCTACCGGCGGCACGGCCACAACGAGGGGGACGAGCCGGCGTTCACCCAGCCCGTCATGTACCGGGCCATCGCGCGCAAGCCGACCCTGAAGGCGCTCTACGCGCAGGCGCTCGTGAAGGAGGGGACGCTCGCGGCCGGCGAGCTCGAGCAGATGGTCGCGCGCTACCGCGCGCGGCTCGAGGAGGCGTACCACGACTCGGCGAAGATCGCGGTCCAGGCGGGCGCCCCGCCGATGACCGGGTTCTGGAAGGACTTCCGCGGCGGGGCGATGGGCCGCGAGGAGCCGCAGACCGGCGTCGCGCCGGACGTCTTGCGGAGGGTGGGCGACCTGCTCGTCGAGGTCCCGCGCGGCTTCCGCGTTCACCCGAAGCTCGCGAAGGTGCTCGAGGCGCGCGCCCAGATGGTGCGCGGCGAGAAGCCGGTGGACTGGGCGATGGCGGAGGAGCTCGCGCTCGGCACGCTCGCGTGGGAGGGCACGCGCATCCGGCTCTCCGGCCAGGACACGCGGCGCGGCACCTTCAGCCACCGGCACGCGGTGCTCTACGACCACGAGTCGGGCATCCCGTACTCGCCGCTCGCCCATCTGCGGAGCGGCCAGGGTCCGGTCGAGATCCGCGACAGCCTGCTCTCGGAGGCGGGCGCGCTCGGGTTCGAGTACGGCTACAGCCTCGAGATGCCGGACGCGCTCACCGTCTGGGAGGCGCAGTTCGGCGACTTCGTGAACGCGGCGCAGGTCATCATCGACCAGTTCCTCTCCTCCGGAGAGGCCAAGTGGAACCGGCTCTCCGGGCTCGCGCTGCTCCTGCCTCACGGCATGGAGGGGCAGGGTCCGGAGCACTCGTCCGCGCGGCTCGAGCGCTTCCTCGAGCTCTCCGTGGACGACAACTGGCGCGTGGTGAACCTCACCACCCCCGCCCAGTACTTCCACGCGCTGCGCCGCCAGGTGCGCTCGCCGTACCGCAAGCCGCTCGTGGTGATGTCGCCGAAGAGCCTCCTCAGGCACCCGAAGGTCGTGTCGCCGCTCGATCAGCTCGTGCAGGAGCGCTTCCGCCCCGTGATCGACGACGAGTGGGTCGACCCAACGGAGACGACGCGGGTCGTCCTGTGCTCGGGCAAGCTCTACTACGACCTCGCCGCCGCGCGGGAGGCTCAGGGTGCGCGGCACGCGGCGATCGTACGGCTCGAGCAGCTCTACCCGCTCGACGTGGAGTCGGTGCGGACCGCCATCGCGCGCTTCCGCCCGGGGGTCGAGATCGTCTGGTCGCAGGAGGAGCCGTCGAACATGGGCGCGTGGGACTACGTGAACGCCCACCTCGCGCCGCGGCTCCCGTCGCGGATCGCGCTCGTCTCGCGCGGACCGTCGGCGAGCCCGGCGGCCGGGTCGGCGACGCGCCACCGGCTCGAGCAGGAGCAGCTCGTGCGCGAGGCCCTCGGAGAGCCCGTCTCGCGGATCCGCGCGGAGCGCGCGGCCGCCCAGGAGCGCTGAAGATCATGTCCATCCAGCTGAAGGTCCCGTCTCTCGGAGAGTCGGTGACGCAGGCCACCATCGGCGCGTGGCTCAAGAACGAAGGCGAGCGCGTCCAGGTGGACGAGCCGCTCGTCGAGGTCGAGAGCGAGAAGGCCACGGTGGCGGTCCCGGCGCCCGCCGCGGGCGTCCTGAAGCGGGTGCTGAAGCGCACCGGCGACACCGTCGCGGTGGGGGAGGCCATCGCGGAGCTCGAGGAAGGCGCCGCCGGCGAGGCGGCCGCGACATCCCCGCTCGGCTCGGGCCCCACGCCGGGTGGCGTCGTCCCCGTGGCGCGGGCCGAGCCTCCGCCCCCTGCTCCGACCCCGCCTGCAGCGGCCCCACCGACCGTGCGTACCGCGCCGGCGGCCCCGGTGCCCGCCGCGGGTGCGCGCCGGGCCCCGCCGAGCGCGCGGCGGCTCCTCGCCGAGCACGG
>NZ_JALCZC010000183.1:0-4575 GCF_022690805.1 Anaeromyxobacter sp. SG66 | reverse complement strand
CCGGGCAGTCCACGTGCGCGTAGTGCCGCTTCTCCGTCGAGTACTCGACGTGCGCCGTCGCGATCGTGATGCCGCGCTCGCGCTCCTCCGGCGCCTTGTCGATCTGATCGTACGCCATGAACTGCGCGCGGCCCTTCGTCGCGCAGTACTTCGTGATGGCGGCCGTCAGCGTCGTCTTGCCGTGGTCGACGTGACCGATCGTCCCCACGTTCACGTGCGGCTTGCTGCGCTCGAACTTCTCCTTGCCCATGACTTCCTCTCTTTCCTGTCCGAGGTCTGGCGGCTACTTCGTGGCCGCAGCGGTGCCCTTCGCCTTGGAGACGATGGTCTCCGCGATGTTGCTCGGGACCTGCGCGTAGTGCTTGAACTGCATCGAGTAGGTGGCGCGGCCCTGCGTCTTGGAGCGGAGGTCGGTGGCGTAGCCGAACATCTCCGCGAGCGGCACGAGCGCCTCGATGATCTGGACGCCCGTCCCGGGGTTCATCGACTGGATCTTGCCGCGGCGCGAGTTCAGGTCGCCGATGACGTCGCCCATGTAGTCGTCGGGAGTCGTGACCTCGACCGCCATGATCGGCTCGAGCAGGATGGGCTTCGCCTTCGCCGCGCCATCCTTGAAGCCCATCGAGCCGGCGATCTTGAACGCCATCTCGGACGAGTCGACGTCGTGGTAGCTGCCGTCGAAGACCTCGATCTTGATGTCGACCACCGGGTAGCCGGCGAGCACGCCGCTCGTCATGGCCTCCTCGATGCCCTTCTGGATCGGGGAGATGAACTCCTTCGGGATCGAGCCGCCGACCGTGGCGTTCACGAACTCGAAGCCCTTGCCCGGCTCCTGCGGGATGAGGCGCAGCCAGCAGTGGCCGTACTGGCCGCGGCCGCCGGTCTGACGGATGTAGCGGCCCTCGGACTCGACCTGCTTCGTGATGGTCTCGCGGTAGGCGACCTGCGGCTTGCCGACGTTCGCCTCGACCTTGAACTCGCGGAACATGCGGTCGACGAGGATCTCGAGGTGGAGCTCGCCCATCCCGCCGATGATCGTCTGGCCCGTCTCCTCGTCGGTGTGGACGCGGAAGGACGGATCCTCCATCTGGAGGCGGTTCAGCGCGACGCCCATCTTGTCCTGGTCGGCCTTCGACTTGGGCTCGATGGCGACGTGGATCACCGGCTCCGGGAACTCCATCCGCTCGAGGATGACCGCGGCCGACTCGTCGCAGAGCGTGTCGCCCGTCGTGGTCGCGCGGAGGCCGACCGCCGCGGCGATGTCGCCCGCGTAGACCTCCTTGATCTCCTCGCGCTTGTTGGCGTGCATCTGGAGGAGGCGGCCGATGCGCTCCTTCTTGTCCTTCGTCGCGTTGTAGACGTAGGAGCCCGCCTCGAGCTTGCCCGAGTAGACGCGGAAGAACGTGAGGTTCCCCACGAACGGGTCGTTCATGATCTTGAACGCGAGGGCCGCGAACGGCTCCGAGTCGGCGGTGGCGCGCGTGACCTCGTCGCCCTTCGCCGTCACGCCCTTCACCGCCGGGACGTCGAGCGGGCTCGGCAGGAAGTCGACCACTGCGTCGAGGATCTGCTGGACGCCCTTGTTCTTGAAGGCCGTCCCGCAGATGACCGGGAAGAACTTCATCTCGAGCGTGCCCTTGCGCAGGCCGCGGAGGAGCTCCTCCGCCGTGAGCGGGTGGCCGTCGAGGTACTTGTGCATCAGGGCGTCGTCGACCTCGGCCGCGGCCTCCTCGAGCTTGGACCGGTACTCGGCGGCCTGCTCCCGGAGGTTCTCCGGGATCTCGACCTCCTGGTACTTCGCGCCCATCGTCTCATCGTCGAAGGTGATGCCCTTCATCTTGATGAGATCGACCATGCCGCGGAACTTGTCCTCCGCGCCGATCGGGATCTGGAGCGACACCGGGCGGGCGCCGAGCTTCTGCTGGATGGTCTGGACGGCGCGGAAGTAGTCGGCGCCGATGCGGTCCATCTTGTTGATGAAGCAGATGCGGGGGACCTTGTACTTGTCCGCCTGCCGCCAGACCGTCTCGGACTGCGGCTGGACGCCCTGCACCGCGTCGAACACCGCGCACGCGCCGTCGAGCACGCGGAGCGAGCGCTCCACCTCGATGGTGAAGTCGACGTGCCCGGGGGTGTCGATGATGTTCAGCCGGTGCTCGCGCCAGAACGCGGTCGTCGCGGCCGACGTGATGGTGATGCCGCGCTCCCGCTCCTGCTCCATCCAGTCCATGACGGTCGTGCCCTCATGGACCTCACCGATCTTGTGCGTGACGCCGGTGTAGAAGAGGATTCGCTCGGTCGTAGTCGTCTTGCCGGCATCGATGTGCGCCATGATGCCGAAGTTGCGATAACGCTCGAGTGGACTGGTGCGGGGCATCTGTTCGTTCCTTCGAATCCTTCGTGCGTGCGCAAGACCGGTCCGCCGGATCCCTCCGGCGACACCGCGTTACCGACCGAGCTGTCAAAGAGCGAAGCGGGTCCTACCGTGCTCGAGAACCCCGGCCGGCAGCGCCGACCCCTGCTCTTCCTCGATCCTCCTCCTACCCTCTCACCACCGGTAATGCGCGAAGGCCTTGTTGGCCTCGGCCATCTTGTGCGTGTCCTCGCGCTTCTTCACCGCGTTCCCGCGGTTGTTCGCAGCGTCGATGATCTCGCCGGCGAGCTTCTCCTGCATCGTCTTCTCGCCGCGGGCCTTCGAGTAATCGATCAGCCAGCGCATTGCAAGCGCGGTGCGCCGATCCTGGCGGACCTCGACCGGCACCTGGTACGTCGCGCCGCCGACGCGGCGGCTCTTGACCTCGACGACGGGCTTCACGTTGTCGAGGGCCTTCTTGAAGATCTTGAGCGGATCGTCCTTGAGCTTCTGCTCGACCTGGTCGAACGCGCCGTAGATGATGCGCTCGCCGGTGGACTTCTTCCCCTCGCGCATCAGGTTGTTGACGAACTTCGCCACGATCCGGTCCTGGAACTTCGGATCGGGCAGAATCTTCCGCTTCTCGACTTCGCGACGACGAGGCATCGGACCTTATCCTTCTCGAGCTAGCTCGGGCGCTTCGCGCCGTACTTCGAGCGGCTCTGCTTGCGGCCCTGCACGCCGACGGCGTCGAGGGTCCCGCGGACGATGTGGTAGCGGACGCCCGGGAGGTCCTTCACGCGGCCACCGCGGATGAGGACCACCGAGTGCTCCTGCAGGTTGTGGCCCACGCCGGGGATGTAGCTCGTCACCTCGAAGCCGTTCGTGAGGCGAACGCGGGCGACCTTGCGGAGCGCCGAGTTCGGCTTCTTGGGCGTCGTCGTGTACACGCGCGTGCAGACGCCGCGCTTCTGCGGCGACTCCTTGAGCGCGGGCGCCTTCTTCTTCGTGAGGAGCTTCTCGCGCCCCTTGCGCACCAGCTGGCTGATCGTCGGCATCTTGAGCGAGCTCTTTTCCCAACAAAAACGCGCCGGAATCGTGGAACCGGGCGCGTGTGGACAAATCCCGTCTTAAGGGCGGCGGATTATACGGGTGCGCGTTCGAGAGTCAAGCCCTTCCGCGCGCTTGCGCTCGGCGGCCAGGGAACGTTCGCGCGAAGGAGGGTCATTCCCCGGCGCGGGGCGAGCAGAGCACGTAGTGGAAGACGTCCCGCCTGCCGTGCTCGCTGTACCCCCAGTGCTCGTGCAGCTCGTGGAACCGGATCTCGAACCCCGCACGGTCGAGCTGGCGGGCGAGCGCCTCCCGGGACGGGAACCAGCGCGATTGGCCGTCCCAGTTCACCCACACGTCGGGCCGATAGAGCGGCAGCCCCTGCCCTTCCCATACCGAGCCCGCGCCCTTGATCCCGAAGGCGAAGAATCCGAGTTCTTGCCGGGGGGCGCGAGGAAGCTGCGCCCCCCGGTCCCCCGCTGGCGCGCCGGCGAGCAACAGCCGGCGCACGAGCGCGTAGATGCGAGCGAGCTCGCCGGACGAGAAGTAGTGCAGGCTCGAGTACGAGTAGACGAGGTTCGCGCCGGCCGCGGGCGTGTCCGGCCGCTCGAGCACCTCGGCGAAGTCCCCGGCCACGAGCGCGGGGACGACGGGCGGCGGCTCGCGGTCCACGCGCGCCTGGAAGGCGGCGAGCGCGTCCTGCGAGACGTCGACGCCCGCGTAGCCGTCCACCCCCGGCGCACCGAGGAAGCCAAAGGCGTCGTTCCCCACGCCGCAGCCGAGCTCCAGGACGCGCAGGCGCACGCCGCGCGCGCCCAGCTCCTCGAGGAGCCGCCACACGAGCGGGTTCGGCTCGCGCACGCGCGTGAACCCGTAGGCGAGCTGCGGCTCACGGTAGAGGCGCTCCCAGTCGAAGCGCAGGTCGAGCATGAAGCGGGCGTAGGCGAGCGCGTCGCGCTCGCGCCCAGCGGCGAGGAGCGCGTCGAGGACGGCGAGCAGGAACCCCGGCAGATCGAGCGCGTCGCCGTGCTCGGCGCGCGCGAGCCACAGCGCCGTCGCGAGATCGCCCGAGCGGGCGGCCACGAACTCGGGCACGTGGCGCGCGAGGCGCTGCTGCGCCGGGGAGAGCCGCGCGACGCGCGGCGCGAGCGCGGCGCGGAGCGCGTCGGCGC
>NZ_JALCZC010000182.1:0-4649 GCF_022690805.1 Anaeromyxobacter sp. SG66 | reverse complement strand
GGCGCGCGGCGGCTCCTCGGCGGACCACGGATCGAACGGCGCGGGCGCCGGCGCGGCGGGCGGCGCGGGAGCGGGAGCGGGGGTGCCGCGGCGCGCGGGGGCGGCGCGGCGACGCTTGCGCTCGCGGATGATCCGCTCGAACGCGCCCCCGAGCATCGAGTTGAGGAGGAGCAGATCGCCGAGCCGGCGCGCGGAGACGGGCGCGTCACCGTTGTCCGCGTACAGGACGCACACCGGGCGATCGCGCAGGAGCACGGGCGCGACGAGGGCGGTGCGCGGCTTGCCGCGATCGAGCCCGCCGAGGATCGCGGCGTTGCCGGCGGGCTCCGGCGAGAACGGCCCGAGGTACGGGCTCCGCGTCTCGATGACGGTCCGGAAGATGCCGGGGTCGTCGGCGTAGATCGCGACGCTGCGGGCGAGCTCGCGCGCCTCGGGCTCGAGCCCGAGCGCGTCGTGGCCGGCGACCGCGTCGCGCGTGACCGCGAACATCGCCGCGAACGGGAAGAAGTCGCGCGCGTACCGGAGCGCGGCGAGGACGACCTCGTCGCGCGTGCGCGCCGCCGCGAGCGCGGCCCGCGCGTCCTCGAGCGACCAGCGCGGGGGCGCGCTGCGGTCGGGCGGCCCGGGCGCCTCCTCGGGCGCCCCGACCGGCGGAGCCTCGGGCGCGCCCTCCTCGCCGGGGGGCGCGGTCTCGTCGGTGAGCAGCGCCGGATCGACCTCCTCGAGCGCCTGCGCGAGCGCCGCGGCGAGGGGCTCGAGCGGGCCGGCGTCCTCCTCGCCGAACCCGCTCGCGGCGGCGGCGTCCTGCGCGGCCGGGTCACGCGGCGAGGCCCCCTCCCCGCCGGCCGGCGTGGTCGCCTCGGGCGCGGCGGCCGGCTCCTCCGCCGGGAGCTCCCCGGCCGCCCTCGCGAGGGCCGCGAAGCGCGGCGCGAGGGGCGTGCCGTACAGCTGGTGCACGAGGAGGCGCACCCGCCACTCCGGCGCGACGAACGCCGAGAGGTTCAGGGAGAGCATGAAGCCGATCTCGTCGAGCAGGCTCGAGTCGACCGGGAACACCGAGACGACCGACAGCTCCCGCGCCTCGAGCGCGAAGGGCGCGAGCCCGTGGCGATCGGCCACGCGCGCGGGGAACACCCGCCGTGCGCGCGCGTCGGCGGCGGCGAACGCGGCGGGCGGCGCGGGGGGGACGTCGGCGGCCCCGGCGAGCGCCACCGCGAGTGCGTCCTCCGCGACGGCGCCGAGCTCGAGGAGCGCGGTGTCGAGCGCGCCTCCCGCCTCGTCCTGCCGCGCCAGCGCGCGCGCCATCACCTCGGCGGAGACCACGCCTTCTTCGACGAGGAGGGCGGCGAGGTCCTTCGGCACGGGTCGGTTGTAGGACCCCGTCATGTGGGGGTCAAGGCGCCTCCACCACCCAGGTCCGCGCGAGGAGGTCGTGGAGCGCCCTGCCGCTGCGGGTGAAGAGCGCGAGGAGGAACCCGAGCCCGAGGAGCCCCACCGACGGGACCGCGAGCGCGGCGCGCACGGCGCTCCGCGCGAGCGAGGGCCGCCTCCCGTCGGGGCCGACCACGCGCAGGCCCAGCATCCACTTCCCGAGCGTGGCGCCAGCGAGCGCGTGCGCGAGGGTCGCGTACACGGCGAGCGCGACCGCGAGGAGCGCCGCGAGCGAGAGGACGACGTCCGCCTCGCCGGCGAGGAGGTCGAGCAGGCCGTCGAGGCCGCTCGGGGGCGCGGGAACCCCGGCCGGGGTGGCCGCCAGCAGCGAGCGGCCGAGGAACACGACCCCGGCGAGGAGCGGGCCGGCGTCGATCGCCCAGGCCGCGGCGCGACGCCACGCCGCCGCCCGGCGGAGGTGGACCTCGGCGCGGCTCCCGCGGCTCTCGGAGCGAGGCCGCCCTGGCGCGGGCCTCGGCTCGGGCTCCGCCTCGGGCTCGGGCTCCGGCAGCGGCTCCGGCCAGAGCTTCGGCGCGGGCGCAGGCGACGCGGCGCGGGCCAGGGCGACCGCGGCCCCGGCGCCGCGAACGTCCTCCTGGAATGGAGGCGGCGCGGACTCCTCGAACAGGCCGTCCTCGGCCGCGACCTCCTCGAGCATGCGCCCGAGGTCCCAGTGCGAGCGGCTCACCGGCGCCGCCGGCGCGGGCGCGAGCTCGAAGTCGGGCTCGGACTCCACGGGCAGCGGCGGGAGCAGCTCCTGCTCGGGCGCGCGCGGAGCGGCGGCCACCCGCGGAGGCGGGGTGCGCGATCGGCGCCGATCGAGATCGAGCGCCACGTCGAGCAGACGCGGCGCCGGCTCCTCGCGAAGCGTGAGCGGCGCGCCGCAGTCGCCGCAGAAGGCGGCGCGGTCATCCGTCTCGCGGGCGCAGCGGGGACAGAGCACGGGTCGAGGCTACGGTCGACCCGCGGGCGGGTCAAGGAACGGGTCCTGCGCGGCAGGGGCCTGACGGCCGATGATCATTCGAGAACTGGCGAGCGAAGCGAGCCCGCCGGGGCGAGCAGGATGGGGCCCCGACGACGGCGGTCAGCCGTCGGTGGGGCGGGCGCAGCCCCGTTCAGCCAGACGCGCCCAGATCGCCGAAGCGCGCCTGGAGCAGCGCCACCGCGACGATGGCGGCGGTCTCCGCCCGGAGCACGCGCGGCCCGAGCGACGCGCGGTGCGCGCCTGCCGCGGCGAGGACCGCGAGCTCCGCCTCGGTGAGCCCGCCCTCCGGTCCGACCACCGCGGCGTAGGCGTTCGCCGCGGCCGGGGCGAGCGCGAGCACCGGCGGGCCGCCCGGCTGGAACGCGATCGCGAGCGCCCCCGGAGGCAGCGCGGCGAGCGCGACCGCGAGCGGCGCGGGCGCGCGCACCTCCGGGACGTCGGCGCGCCCGCACTGGCGCGCGGCCTCCTCGGCGATCCGCCGCCACCGCCGCGCGCGCTCCTCGCCCTTGTCCGGCTCGAGCCGGACGATCGACCGCTCCGCCGCGAAGGGGGCGACGACCGCCGCGCCGAGCTCGGTCGCCTTCTGGACGACGAGATCCATCTTCTCGCCCTTGGCGAGCGCGGCGAGGAGCCAGATCTCGGCGGACGCCTCGCCCTTCCCCGCGCGCGCCACGCCGAGGACGAGCGTCTCGAAGCTCGGATCGACGCACGCGGTCCAGGCGCCGCCGCGACCGTCGAAGACCTCGACCTCCGCCCCGGGCGCGAGCCTGAGCACGTCGCGGAGGTAGTGGCGCGCCTCGGGGGTGAGCGCGGCGCGCCCGGCGTCCAGCCGGAAGCGCTCGCCGGGCAGGTGCACGCGGCGGAGCGTCACGCGCGCGGTCGCTCCAGGGTGAGGAGGCTCCACTCCCCGTCGCGCCGCTCGAGGGCCGGGCGGAGCCCCTCCGCGACGTACGCGGCGCGGACCTCGTCCTCCTGCGGCCCGAGGATGCCGGCGAGCAGCACCGTGCCGCCCGGCGCGACGCGCGCGGCGACGTCCGGCGCGAGCTCCACGAGCGTGTTCGCGAGGATGTTCGCCACGACGAGGTCGAACACGCCGGGGATCTCTCCGACGGGCGCGCCGGTCAGCTCCAGCGCGGCGCCGTTCCGCTCCGCGTTCTCGCGCGCGACGCCGACGGCGACGGGGTCGTTGTCGTTCGCCGCGACGCGGCCCGCGCCGAGCTTCGCGGCGGCGATGGCGAGGAGGCCGGAGCCGGTGCCGACGTCGAGCACGGACGCGCCCGGACGCGCGTCGAGCAGCTCCGACAGCGCGGCGAGGCAGAGCGAGGTGGTGGGGTGGGTGCCGGTGCCGAAAGCCATCCCGGGGTCGAGCACGATCTCGGCCATGCCGGGCGGGGTGGGCGCGTCCACCCAGGACGGCCGCACGAAGGCGCGGCCCACGGCGAACGGACCGAGGCCCTTCTTCCAGGTCTCGCTCCAGTCCTCGTCGGCGATCTCGGCGATCTCTCCGCCGTACGCCGCCTGCGCCTCCCGGGCGGCCCCGGGCTCCGCGAAGAACGCGACGAGGAGGGCGCGGCCTGGCGGCGGCTGGGCCACGCCCGGCATCGGCGTGCCCTCGCCGTCGCGCACTTCGACGCCGGTCGCGCCCGCGTCGAAGAGCTCGGCGGAGAGGTCCTCGGCGCGCTCCCGCGCCGCATCCAGGGTGAGGGAGAAGGTGGGCATCGGCCGATGCCTATCCCGGGGCGCCCGGCGAGGCCAGCGTCATCTGCGGGCCGCGCGATATCGCACCTGGTCCGTCATTTCGCGGCCTTCCGAAACGAGGGTACGATCGGCCCCACCATGTCCCTGAACGTCCTCCTCGTCGAGCCGGACACCGCGCTCGCGGACGAGATCCGCCGCGCCTTCGGCCCGGCGGGTCTCGAGGTGACCTCGCTCCCGGCCGGCGAGCAGGCGGTCGAGCGCTGCCGGCAGGCGCAGCCCGACCTCATCCTCCTCGCCGCCGAGCTGCCCGACATGAGCGGCTTCTCCGTGTGCAACCGGCTGAAGCGCGCCTCGCAGGCGGTCCCGCTCCTGCTCTACACCGGCGACGCGACCGACGCGGCCATCGAGGCGCACCGCGCCACGCGCACGCGCGCCGACGACTACCTGCGCAAGCCCTTCGAGATGGCCGAGCTGCTCGGCCGCGCCGCCGCGCTCCTGCACGGCGACGGCGCGCCGGCCGCGCGTCCGGCGGGGA
>NZ_JALCZC010000181.1:0-4746 GCF_022690805.1 Anaeromyxobacter sp. SG66 | reverse complement strand
ACGCAGGAGCCGCGCCGGCGCCGCTCGGCGCCGCGCTCCGCCGATGAGCCTCGCGGCGCTGCGGACCGCGCTCGCGGCGCGCGCGCCGGGCCTCGCGCCGCTCGACGAGATCCGCCCGGGGGCGATGCCGCCGGGCGGCTTCCTGCGCGCCGCGGTGCTCGTCCCGCTGCACGCGAAGGACGACGCGCCGCACGTCCTCCTCACCCGCCGCACCCGGCACCTCCGCCGTCACCCCGGCCAGATCAGCTTCCCCGGCGGCCGGGTCGATCCGGAGGAGGAGCACCTCGCCGCGGCGCTGCGCGAGGCGCGCGAGGAGATCGGCCTCGATCCCGCCCAGGCGGAGGTGATGGGGCGGCTCTCCGAGACGCTCGTGCTCACCTCCGCGTTCTGCTTGACGCCCTGGGTGGCGACCGTGCCATATCCCTACCCCTACGCGGCGGCGGCCCACGAGGTGGAGGAGATCCTCCACGTGCCGTTCGCGGCGCTGCTCGCGCCGGGCGCGCACCGGACCGAGCGCGCCGAGGCGTGGGGGCTGCCCGTGGACGTCCACTTCTTCAGCGTCGGCGGCGACACGATCTGGGGGGCGACCGCCCGCATCCTGGCGGAGCTCCTCTCCATCTGGAGGACCCTGTGAAGATCCACCCCGTCATCATGGCCGGCGGCTCCGGCACCCGCTTCTGGCCGCTCTCCCGCAAGGACCGGCCGAAGCAGTTCCTCCGCCTCGCCGGCGACGCGCCGCTCCTCGCCGCGACGGTGGCGCGCCTCCCGCCGCTCGCCCGGGCCGACCGCACCTGGGTCGTGTGCGGGCCGCAGCACGCCGCCGCGGCGCGGCGGATGCTCCCCCAGCTGCCGAAGGATCACTTCATCGTCGAGCCCTGCGCGCGCAACACCGCGCCGTGCGTCGGCCTCGCCGCGCTCCACGTGGCGGCCCGCGATCCGCAGGGGATCATGGCGATGCTCCCCGCCGACCACCACATCGCCAAGCCCGCCGCGTTCCGCGACGCGATCGCGGCGGGCGCGCAGCTCGCCGAGCGCGGCGCCATCGCCACCATCGGCATCCGCCCGTCGCGGCCGGAGACCGGCTACGGCTACCTGAAGCTCGGGCCGCGCCTCGCGGCGCGCGGCGGCAAGGGTGCCCCGCGGCTCCACGCGTTCAAGGTGGAGCGCTTCGTCGAGAAGCCGGACGCGAAGACCGCGGCGCGCTACCTCGCCGACGGCTCCTACCTCTGGAACTCCGGCATCTTCGTCTTCCGCGCCGACGTCATCCTCGAGGAGATCCGGCGCGCGATGCCGGTCCTGGGCGAGCAGCTCGCGCAGATCGCCGCGGCGCTGGGGACCCCGGCGTACGCCCGCACCCTGAAGCGCGTCTTCCCCGAGTGCCCGTCCATCTCCATCGACTATGGCGTCATGGAGAAGAGCGATCGCATCGCGGTGGTGCCCGCGGACTTAGGCTGGAGCGACGTGGGCAGCTTCGCGGCGCTCCCCGACGTGCGGAGCACGGACGCGACCGGGAACGTCGCCGAGGGCGACGCGCTCGTCATCGACGGAAGGAACAACGTCGTCATCGCCACGGAGGGCCGCCCCGTCGCGGTCATCGGCCTCGACGAGGTGGTGGTGGTGGACGCCGGGGACGCCATCCTCGTCTGCCGCCGCGACCGGGCGCAGGACGTGCGCAAGGCGGTGGAGGAGCTCACCCGCCGAGGCCGCGACGAGGTGCTCTGATTCGGGGGGGCCGCGCGCGCCCCTTCGTGCTAGACAGCGCCCGTTCGCCCCGTCGTGGCGCGCCGCGGGGGGCGGCACGACATTACTCGCACCGGAGGACCCCCATGGCGACGCTCTCCCCGACGATCTTCCGCGAGTACGACATCCGCGGGCTCGTCGATCAGGACCTCACGGAGGAGGCCGTTCACCTCGTCGGGAAGGCGCTGGGCACGCGCATCCGCGAGGCGGGCGGGCGCAAGGCGGCCGTGGGGAGGGACGCGCGCCTCTCGGGTGAGCGCTTCCGCGACGCGATGGTGTCGGCGCTCGCCTCCACCGGGGTGGACGTGCTCGACCTCGGCGTCGTGCCGACCCCGCTCACCTACTTCGCGGCCCACACCGCGGGCGTGGACGGGATCTGCATGATCACCGGCTCGCACAACCCGCCGGAGTACAACGGCCTCAAGGTCGGCCTGGGCGCGGCGACCTTCCACGGCGAGGAGATCCAGGCGCTGCGCCGGCTCGCCGAGTCCGGGAAGTTCGCCACCGGGGCGGGGAAGGTGACGCCCTACGACGTCGTCGCCCCCTACCGGAAGTACGTGCAGGAGAACCTCCGCCTCGGCGGCCGCAAGCTCAAGGTGGTCGTGGACGCCGGGAACGGGACGGGCGGCGTCATCGCGGTGCCGATCTTCGAGGCGCTCGGGATCGAGGTGGTGCCGCTCTTCGTAGAGATGGACGGCCGCTTCCCGAACCACCACCCGGACCCCACGGTGGAGAAGAACCTCGAGCACCTGAAGGCGAAGGTGCTGGAGACGAAGGCGGACCTCGGCATCGCCTACGACGGCGACGCGGACCGGGTGGGCGCGGTGGACGAGAAGGGGAACGTGCTCTGGGGCGACCAGATCATGATCCTCTTCTCCCGCGCGCTGCTCGCGGAGCAGCCCGGCGCCGCCATCGTCGGCGAGGTGAAGTGCTCGATGTCGCTCTACGACGACATCGCGAAGCGCGGCGGCCGCGGGATCATGTGGAAGGCCGGGCACAGCCTCATCAAGGCGAAGATGAAGGAGGAGCACGCGCTGCTCGCCGGCGAGATGAGCGGGCACATCTTCTTCGCCCACCGCTGGTTCGGGTTCGACGATGGGATCTACTCGTCGGGGCGGCTCGTCGAGCTGCTCTCCAAGACGAGCGCGCCGCTCTCCGCCCTCCTCGCCGACGTGCCGCGGACCGAGTCGACGCCGGAGCTGCGGGTCGACTGCCCCGAGGACAAGAAGTTCGAGGTGGTGCGGCGGGCGCAGGAGTTCTTCTCCGGGCGCTACGAGGCGGTGACCGTGGACGGCGTGCGCGTCGTCTTCCCCGACGGCTGGGGCCTCGTGCGCGCGTCGAACACGCAGCCCCTGCTCGTCCTGCGCTTCGAGGCGCGCACGCGGGAGCGGCTCGACGAGATCGAGCGGCTCGTGCGCGGCAAGGTGCAGGAGATCATGCGCGAGCTGGGGGCGTAGCGATGCCGCTCGGGATCGGCGTGGACCTCGGCGGGACGAACGCCCGCGCTGCGGTGGTCGACACCGACACGGGCGAGATCGTCGCCGCCCACAAGGAGCCGCTCCGCGAGCGCGAGCCGTCGCGCGTCGTCGCCGTCGTGCAGCACGCCATCGCCGAGGCGTCGGCCGCGGCGGGGCTCGCCACAGGGGCGGTGGGCGCGGTGGGAGTGGGCGTCGCCGGCCAGTGCCTCGGGCGCACCGGCGTCGTCCTGAACGCGCCGAACCTGGGCTGGCGCGACGTCGCCTTCGGCGCGCTGCTCTGCGACGCGCTCGGGCTGCCGGTGCGGGTGGCGAACGACCTCTCGGTCGCCGCGTGGGGCGAGAAGCGCTTCGGCGCGGCCAAGGGGCTCGACGACGTCGTGCTCGTGTTCGTCGGCTCCGGCGTGGGCTCCGGGCTCATCCTGGACGGCCGCCTCTACGACGGCGCGCAGGGCGTCGCGGGCGAGTTCGGCCACGTGAAGGTCTGCCCGCTCCGGCCGGAGACGTCGGTGCGGCGCTGCGGCTGCGGCGACTGGGGCTGCCTCGAGGCCTACACCTCCGGCGTGAACGTCGCCGCGCGGGTGCGGGAGGAGATCGCCGCGGGCGCCCGCACCGCCATCTTCGAGCGCGTGGCGGGCGATCTCGGCCGGGTGAACGCGAGCCTCGTCGACGACGCCTACCGCGAGGGCGACGCCTACGCGCGGGCGCTCTGGGGGGAGGTCGGCGAGCTCCTCGGCACCGCCATCGCGAACCTCGTCACGCTCCTCAACCCGGCCCGGCTCATCCTCGGCGGCGGCGTCCTGCTCGGCAGCCCCGCGCTCGGCGACCTCGTGCGCAGCGCGTTCGACGAGAAGGTCTCGAAGTCCGCGGTGAAGCAGCTCAGCATCGAGCACGCCTGGCTGGGGGATGATGCCGGGGTGATCGGAGCCGCAGTACTGCCCTGATTGCTAGGGCAGCTCGTAGCGGACCGTGTAGCGCAGCCGCGTCGCCACGCGCTCCTCGCCGCGGCGGGCGGGCTCGAAGCGGCAGTGGCGCTTCACGCCCGCGACGGCCGCCTCCCCCAGGCCGTGGCCGGGCTCCTCCACCACCTTCGCCTCGGCGACGCGGCCCGCCTCGTCCACGACGAGCGTCAGCACCACGCGCCCCTCCACCCCGGCGCGGCGGGCGGCCTCGGGGTACTCGGCCTGCGGGATCTCGCAGGCGACCGGGCGGGGCAGGGTCGTCACCTGTGCCGGGGGGACGTATCGCTCGGAGCGGTAGGCCTGGACGTCCTCCGGCTCGGGGGCGGTGCGCGGCGCCTCGCCGTGGAGCGTGTTGCCGGCCGGGGCCGCGAAGCTCCCGCCCTCGGTGGTCGCCGACATCGAGACGCCGACCCGCACCGGGGCGCGCCTCGGCGCGTCGCGCGGGGGCTCGGTGTTGGGCGGGGGCGGCGCCGGATCGGGGCGCGCGAGGCGCGGCGCGTCGGGAGGCGCCGGGGCGCTCCGTCGCGGGACGGGGCGGCGAGGGATGGGCGCGGGCTCCGGCTCGCGCG